>NZ_DATCTU010000121.1 GCF_036567765.1 Pseudobacteroides sp. | reverse complement strand
TTGAAGCAGCTCTGCAGTTGTATAAAGTAGATTAATCGTATTAAGTTTTTAAATTTTATAGTGTTCAGCCTTAAGAGGTCACTCTCTTTTTCACTTGCACTGCCCATTATTTTCTTATGGGTGCAAGCTATACCAGTAATGAATTTACATTGACTTTTTGCTGAAAATTTTTTGCAACACTAATGAGTTAAGCCACATAAAAATATTTTACACATACGCCTTTTTTAATGAGGAGTGGTTTTTAATGCTCGGGTTGGACTTGCTAAAAAACAGAAATAAGTTTTCTATTGATTCAATAATTGAAATAATAGGCAGTATTCGAAAAGGGGACTTGCAGCTTAGAGACAGGTTTATAAGTGAAAGTATGCCTTTTATTATGAAATCACTATATAAAATTTTAAAAAGACATATTGATATTAAAAACGATGAAGAATTCAGTATAGGCTTGTCTGCTTTTAATGAAGCAATAGATCATTATGACCTGTATAGAAAAGGTAACTTTTATAGGTACTCGTATATTATGATCAATCATAGGATCATTGATTATTTAAGAAGCACAAAAAGAAACGATAAAACTATACCATTTTCAAGTATTGAGGATAAGGAATACTTTGAACAAAGATACCTTACTTCTAATACACATAATCAATACGAAATAGTGGAACTAAAAGAAGACATACTGATTTTACAGCAGAATTTAATGACGTTTGGCATAACATGGGATGATTTAATAGGCAATTCGCCCACACACAGGGATACAAGATGTCTATGCATAAGAATAGCGAAAGAGATATTGGAAAACGAGGATTTATATACAAAATTTATAAATACCAAGAGAATTCCTCGATCTCAATTGGTAGAACGGTTGAAGATTCATCGGAGAACTATAGAAAATCACAGGATATTTATTATTGCAATTTGTCTGGTTTTAAGAAGTAATCAGGATGAATTAAGAGCATTTCCCATTCACTTTGAAGAAAGGGGTGGATCATTATGAAATACATTGGGTTAATAATTGGTTTGGAAGAAAATAGAGCAGTTGTGTTGACTGCTGAAAGCAAGGTCATGGGGATTAAAAAAAGTGAAGGAATGTTTTTAGGGCAAAAAGTATTTTTTTCCCATAATGATATGCTGACTGTCAAACGCAGGAGAATAAATTTTTATATGCCAGCTATTGCTGGAGTTGCAGCTTTGCTGATGCTTGTCTTCGGCTATTTTAAATTCTTTTATAGCAGTGAAACATTGGTCTTTATTGACGTCGATATAAATCCAAGTATTGAATTTGCTGTTGATGGTAAGAGTGTTGTAAAGGACGTACATCCAATAAATAAAGATGCCGATGCATTGACACAGAATTTAGATTTGGAAAACATTCCTTTTGCAGAAGCGTTAAAAAAATATATAGATAAAGCTATTGAAGAAGGCTATTTGAATGAAAGAAAAGAAAACTCAAATTATCTTCTTGTGTCGGCAGCCCTCAATCCCAAATCCAGCGAATTTAAAAAAAGCCGGGTAAATACTGAGAAAAGACTGGATTCTGAGTTGGAAAGTTTAAAATATGATCTCCATGAAGCTTATAGCCGGAAATTCAATTTTGAGATTGTTAAAGTTCCTGAATATTATAAGGAAAAGTCTATGGAAAAAAATATTTCCTTGGGGAAATACATGGTTTATGAAAGGATAAGAGAAAAGGGGACTTCCATAACAATTGAAGAAGTAAAGTCGGGTAATTTGTATAATTTATTGCACAAAAATGGATTATACCCTTTGGACGAAAAAAGTATTAATATTTCGCAAGAAACCACACCTGTTAAAGTCCGTGACACAATTATTGATTATAGTCCCGTTATTCCGACTCCTTCAGTAGCTACAAACACACAGGTTATTATGAGCACACATGCTGTTTCCAATACGCCACAATCCAAATTTACTCCTGAAGTTACTGGAAAAGTAAAAGGTACTCCTGGCATATATAAAGCACCTGCATATTATATAACTCCTTCTTTTACATTAAAGCCGACGCACAAAATAATTCCTTCTGATATACCGAAAGAGGCTGATATAGCACAGTACAATTTTGAAAACGGTTTGCAGGATTTTAAAATTACAAATGCAATTGAGTTTTATAACAGTTCTGATAATGCATTTGCAGGAACTAAGAGTTTAAAAATCAGTATGCGATCTGGGGAAGACGAATATATAGATACTTCAAAAGTTGATCCGAGTATAAAGCATGGAACAACAATTACATTTCATGTGTGGATTCCTGATACCACCGAAATAACAGCAGTTGAGGCATTTTATCAAGATGCCAACTGGGAGTGGACTGGAAACTGGAATTTTTACTCCCAACTTACACCAAACAAATGGAATACAATTAAGTTAAAAGTACTGGATGATGAAATATTACCTATTCGAAGAATAGGAGTAAAAATTGCTGCAAAAGACAAAAGATTTTCAGGGGATATTTATATTGACAGTATTTCATGGAATTAGATAGATATTATAGGTTTGAATTACTAAGTTGTAAGACGATAACAATATAGCACTTTAAATTAGAGATATAGTTAATATAAGTTTTTGTCCAGAAAGGAGGGTAAGTTTTCGAGGATAGAAACAATTAACTAAACTATATATTATAGGAGGCTTTTATGAAAATAAAACGTTTGTTAGTTTTTTGTGTTTTTATCGCAGTAGTATGTACCACTGCAACCGGACCTATGATGGTAGTCAACGCAAGTGCTCCTGCCGGGTGGAGAAACCTTCCAGATTTTTATGTATTCAAAGATAAGGTCAGTGGGTGGTCCGGAAGTGGTGCAGGCGAATTGGAAACTGTAAATGGCAATTTGCCTGTTGACACTCAAGTTACATATCAAAATCTACCTTCTTTGAGATTTAATCTTAAAACGACGCTATCATCATATTGGATGTCGGTTATACTTTGTATGGCTGAATGGAACTGCCATGATGTATCAAGATATGTTCCGAACGGATACCTGGAATTTAATGTGAAAGGTAAAAATGGCGGGGAGAAATTTGTAATCGGTGCAGTTGATCATGTAACAGAGCGTCCATCAGGTGTTGAGAAGACAATAACAAAACCGATAACAGATTACTGCACGATTACTACTGAGTGGCAACACGTAAAGATACCCTTAAAGGATATTTTAGATCCATCACTTGGCATGGACCCATATAATGCAAAGGCTATTGTTCTGGACAAAGTGAATCTGGATCCGTTTTGTGTTTGGATAAACCAACTTAAACTAACTTCTCCTGATAAAGAAAATGCATTTCCGGCTATTAAAGTAAATCAGGTTGGATTTCTGGAGTCTTCTGAAAAATATGCCTTTGTTAGCGGATTTGAAGATGATTTTAAGGCTACTACCGGAACCCAGTTTCAGGTAAAGAGTGTTTCTGACAACTCGGTTGTTTATAGCGGACAATTGGTTCTGGTTGCGGATTATGACGCAAATGATTCTGGAGAAAGGGTTTTTAAAGCTATATTTACCGACCTCAAACAACCTGGTGAGTATTACATTACGGTTAATGTAGAAGGTATAGATAAGTCTCCCAGGTTTAAGATAGGAAATGACATTTATAAATCTTTATTGGTTGACGCGTCAAGATACCTGTTTTATCAACGTGCCAATATAGACCTTGCGGCTCCGTATTGTACCGATTATCCAAGGAAAGATAAATCACCGCAGGATTTTAATTGTGCCTTAGCCTCCAATTCATCGATTACAAAAGATGTGTCAAAAGGATGGTACGATGCCGGCGATCCTAATAAGTATGTAATTACCGGGGCACAGACAGCATCAAATCTATTGAGTGCTTATGAGATGTACCCAGAGGTATTTTATGATAAGCAGAATAATATTCCTGAAAGCGGCAACGGCGTTCCTGATATACTTGATGAGGTTAGATGGGAACTTGAGTGGATTTTGAAAATGCAAGAGGCTGCAAGCGGTGGTTTTTATTGCTGTGTCGCTTTTACAGAGAACTTTTCAAGTGGTCAAAGGGTTATAGTGGATAAAAAAGACAATGTTGGAAATATAAAATCAACAAATGATACTGCTGCTGCAGTCGGGGTTTTAGCTCAGGCTTCAATGATATATTCGAAGTATGATCCGGCCTTTGCTAAAAAGTGTTTAGATGCTTCTAAAAGCGGATGGGCGTTTCTTCTCCAGAATCCAAATAATATTAAAGCACCAGGTGGAGCTTATCCTGCAGACAACGATGAATCTTCAAGGTTCTTCGCTGCAGCATCTTTGTATAGGGCTACAGGCGATTCAAGTTGTAATGATTATGTTAAGTCAAACTATAAGAAAGTTTATTCAAGTGAATCTGGAGATGGTTCATTTGGTTGGGAAAATGGATTTTACAATTACATGAAAGCTACAAATCGTGACAGTAATGTTGAAAGCGGGTTTAAAGATAGTTTTACCAAATGGGCAAATAACAAACTAAATAGATCAAAAAACAATCCTTGGGGTAATGTAATTGAAAACGGTAATTATTACTGGGGTAGTAACAGCGTAATACTTGGTTGTCCCAGGGAAGTTTTACTTGGAACCGCTATTTTGGGGACAAATTCTGATGATATTAATATGATGGGTCGTTCTTCATTAAACTGGATTCTGGGAGCTAATCCTATGAGAAAGAGCTTGGTAACTGGATATGGCGATGATTGCATTAAAGAAATATTCGGTACATGGAGCGAGGACGGATTAGCAGGAATTCCCAAGGGAATTATGCCGGGAGGCCCTAATAAATATAATGGTGCAAACATATCGATATTTCCTGCCAAATGCTATATGGAAAGTGCCGCTGAATTTACAACAAATGAGCACACTCTTGGATGGAATTCCCTTCTTGTGTTTATGGCAGCATTTGTTAACAGTACATCAGCACCAACACATCAAAATAGTCCTGACTTGAACAAAGACGGAGTTGTTAATATGGCAGATGTTATTTTATTAGCAAAGGTATTTAATTCAGTACGCGGAGACAACCAGTATATTGCATCTTACGACTTAAACGGTGATGGTCCAATAAATATGTTAGATGTAATAATTATTGCTAAAGCATTTAATACTATCATCACCTGATGTTTATAAAATAAATTATTAATTATCACGAGAAATAAAATATTTGTTTTGGCCAGAGAAAGTATACGATAAGAATTTCTATCGTGTACTTTCTCTGGCTTGTCTCTGCAAGAACGCTGCTAGCAGCTTTTCAGTTGCTTAAAAGATGCTAAAGCATTGCTTCGCCAGCCTTTCTAAAGTGTGGGGGGAATTGGTTTTCCTAAGACTCGCTTCGTCAGTGTCTACTAAGTCAGCGTAGAGTCCATTCTTAAAACTCTATAAATCAACTGGAAAAAATCATTACAATTTCTCTGCTTTATTATGCTATTATTTTGCATCAACTTATATAGCACCGTGAATTATTGTATAAAAATCTGATATGGCAATTGTGTCATAGTTTTTCAGCATAAATTCGCCCGGCTAACTTTTTTGCAATTGGGAAATTATACAAATATTTATTTTCGTGTTAAATGGAAATCCAGTTTGACATTTTTTATCTAGCAACCAGTTATCTCTTTAAAAATTATTCCTTCATTGTCTTGTACTGATTATATTATGAAGGTTAAAGCAGTAGTTTTTAGCTGCAAATTTTTCAATCACTCTTTAGAATCTCCAGGATGCCTTTCTTGAAAATCAATCTATATATATCCATCTAATGGTTTATGATAAAATAAAGTCGTAAACATATCTTTTTGATATGAATAAGCACCTTGATATTTCTCATTTGAATCATAGCTGAATATTGATAAATCATCTTTTTTCCAAGTACTTGTAAATAGATTTTTAAATTCACTTTCCGGAACTTTAAATGTAATATAAATTGATGGATCTTTAAAAGCATTACCATCTACTCCTGAGGTGTTTTTGCCTTTATTAGAAGTAACTTTATAAACAGCGTATAATTTAGTACTTAGAGAATGTGTTAATAAATACTGGAGTCTTTTAGCTTTGTTTTTATCTCCCTTTACTACAGCCTTAGCAATTCTAGTTTGTAACCTATTAATATCTGAATGCACTTTGATCCAGTCAATAGTTTCCCATTGAGAAGTCAGTGCTTTAGTATCTTTTAGCTTCTCGGTTTTATCCGTCGTTGAATTACTAAAATTCATAAGTTTACAATCCTTTGCTGCCAAGAAATACCATGGGATAAGTCAGCACTCTTTTAAGTTGAGGCAAATTTTGAACCTCTATCATCTTTCATTGCAAAAGTTGCATTCGCTTTTTATCCTTATCTTCTGCCCTCTATGCCATTTCTTTCCCTTACGGTTAGATACCTCACATGAGAGGAGCATATAGGGTTTACCAAGTTCCGCACCATATATAATTGTGAAAGCCTTAGGAGCCATCTTTAAACCGGGAGTTCTTTATCCATTCGCATTGGCTACACAGTTCACCTTTGCTTGACTCCTTACCTTTTTGGTCGAAGCGTATCAGCCTATTTCGCTTACTCCAGCGTAACGATTCCTACGATGATTCACTTTACGTTCTCCATAGCTTTCTTACCCTAGCAGTTCTCCCAGTTTTAGGCTGCTCGGAGTTCCACATTGTCTTGTGAGCTTTCTAACCCAGACGTTACTATCCACGCTAGTCACAATAGGGTTATCCCAAATGGATGGGATAGCCTTTCAGCAATATATTATGCGACTTCTTGTCGCACCTGCGACCCTCTATCAGAATGTAATAACAATCCTTTTGATGGCTTGAATCTTGCAATAGCTTGATTAAGAGCATCAATAACAAGTTCTTTTCTCATATGATCTTCCATCGACCAGCCAACAATGGCTCTATCATATAAATCAAGTATCCCTCCCAAGTATAGAAATCCCTCATCTGTATTAATATACGTTATATCTGATACCCATTTCTCACACGGTTTATCTGCTACAAACTGTCGACTTAATACATTTTCAGCTACTGGAAGGTTGTGATTAGAATCTGTTGTTTGTGGTTTGAATTTTTT
This sequence comes from Pseudobacteroides sp., assembly GCF_036567765.1. NCBI lineage: Bacteria > Bacillati > Bacillota > Clostridia > Eubacteriales > Oscillospiraceae > Pseudobacteroides > Pseudobacteroides sp. The sequence goes on along the minus strand of NZ_DATCTU010000121.1, from coordinate 152,554 downwards.
AGCAGTTTTTGATTTGAGACCATTAGCTTTCATTAGTCTATAAACCCTGCCTTTACTTACTTTCATATCACAAGGTAGTGATTCTGCTATACGTGGATATCCATAAATATGCTTTTTCTTTTCATATATTTCTTTAATCTTTTCAATTAGTATTTCATTTTCTTCCTGACGCTTACTCTTTGGCCTTTTACGCCAAGCATAATACCCGCTTCTGGAAACTTTCAAAACACTGCATATCTTCGCCACCCGAAACTCGAAGCGGTGATCTTCAATAAACTTAAATCTCTTTATTTCTGGTTCTTTGCAAAGTATGCTGCCGCCTTTTTTAGTATTTCAATTTCTTCTTTCAAATCTGCATTCTCTTTTTTCAGCTCCCTAATTTCTTCATCTTCAGGCTTTAACTTTCCACTTCCAGGAAATGCATTAACGCTATCTTTCTCGTATTCTTTTACCCATTCATTTAATGTAGAGTAATGCAGACCAAGTTCCTGAGCTAAATGGCTTTTTTTCCTACCATCTTCAATTACTAATTTCACAGCACGTTCTTTAAAATTTTTATCAAATCTCTTATGTGACATTTTTTTGACCTCCTATTGACTTTATTATATAGTCATTTTGGATGTCTATCAATTCGGGATAAGGTCAGTGTCTTACCCAAACATTACACAATATCAGCTTAGGGCATATATTAGTAGTATAGAAAATCGGAGGAAGGAAAAAATCTTAATTTTATAATTGTGAAAGGAAAATTATTATGAGTAATGGTGGAAATAGCTGTGGAAGCCCATGTAATAATTCTTGTAGTGACAGTAACTGTATTAATCCACTAGCAGCATGCTTTTTTTCATTACCGCCAAAGCAGTTCTCATTACTGTCTTCATTGCTTGGTATTCTTTTGGTAGATAATCTTGATTTGAATCAGCAGAATTCGCTAGGCAATTTTATAGTTAGTATTGGGCAGGCAATTCTAACAGCGGCTGCTCAAGGTCAGTCCCTGCAAAGTAACAATTCTCAAAACGATCATATTCGCCAGCAAATTCTAGCTCTAAAGCAGCAGCTATATACTCTTGAGAAGGAGATGGACAATCAAAATTAATGCCTTTGACAAATAAATATAGGTTCAATTCACCAAATGAATCAACCTCTGGATATGGTACAAATGGACTGTAAGTGATCTGTAATTTATTCCTAAAAGTATGCTGTGAGGTGTTTTAATGATTGTATCTGAAGAAAAAGATAAATATCTCAATCATTATTGGTTACTGCACAGGCATTCCCATTTATGGGGGTGCCTGTGTTAATTTCTAAACATGCTCTTTGACCCCACGCCTAATAGTGTAACTGAAACAACAAGAACAGCATAGTTTATATTATGTCTATCTGTTTTGTTTTATTTAAACGAATATTTATTCAATTGAAATAATAGATTTATAGGAGTGAGTTTCATGTATCACTATGATAATGCAATATGCCATAGAATAAAAACATTAGCTGCAGAATCAGAAAACTATATCAATTTAATATATGCAACACCCTGTATATACACCAGAAATATGCTTTTGTATCAACTTAGGGTTAAAATTAATGAGATAGATTTTATAAGTGGCACGATATGCTGCCAGATGAATCAGATGCAGGTAAGCCCTACAGCATTGCAACAACAGAACCAACAGAACCAGCATAGCCAAAGAGACCTTACACTTCAGGAATTATCAAAGTTTAACGGAAAAGATGGAAATCCTGCTTATGTGGCAGTAAATGGAACAGTATATGATATAACAAATAATGCTGCTTGGGCTGCAGCTTCCCACTTTGGCCTAACTGCAGGAAAAGATCTGACAAGTGAATTTGCATCATGCCATGCAGGTCAGCCAATATTAAGCAAATTAAAAGTAGTTGGGAAGTTGATATGATGAATACAGTAAAAACTTGTCCCGAGTATGCTGCACGTCTCCAGACAGCATCGGATTTATTTAATAAAGTGAAGGATGAAATCAAAAATGGCACCCTGTTTAAGAAGAATCTGGTATGGCTAGAATTAACAGGCTGTTCTGGCAATATAATTTCACTTTTGGATGGAGCGAATCCTGATTTTAAATATTTAATCTCACAGATGACAGATTTCATATATAATAACAGTTTGATGGCAGCTGAAGGTGAAACCGCTATGGGAAAATTGATGGGCATTACTGATAAAGAGTATATTCTTGCTGTTGAGGGAGCGGTGGCAACTAAAAACAATGGGCTATATAATGTTATCGGCCACTGGAAAGGTGAGCCAGTGACTGCCTTTAAGGCAGTCAAGATGCTGGGTGAAAAGGCTTCTTATGTTATAGCACTAGGAGCCTGTGCCACTCATGGCGGTGTTTCTGCAGCAAAACCTAATCCAGCTGGATGTGTAAGTGTCCAAAGTGTATTAAACAGAAAAGTTATAAAGCTTCCAGGTTGCCCTTGCCATCCCGACTGGTTTTTAGGAACACTGGCACATATTCTCCTATATGGTGAGCCAGATCTTGATAAAAGGGATAGGCCGTTATTGTTTTACAACAGCTTGATCCACGACCGCTGTCCAAGAAGGTCATTTTTTGATAAAGGGATTTTTGCAAAAAAGCTGGGAGAAAGCACCTGTATGTTTAAGTTAGGGTGCAGAGGGCCTGTTACCCGTATTGACTGCCCAATACGAAAGTGGAACCAGTATGTGAACTGGCCTATCGAGGATGACACACCGTGTATTGGCTGTGCCCAGTTCGGATTTCCAGATCAAATGGAGCCGTTCATCACCTACAATACAACAAGAGAGGTGGAGGAATGACTAAGAGACTTGTTATTAACCCAGTCACAAGAATCAGTGGCTTTATGGAGATTGATGCAACCATTGATAACAATACAGTAGTAGATGTTAAAACTGAGGGACTGCTTTTCCGTGGGTTTGAAAAGATGCTTGTGGGAAGGAATCCTCTTGATGCGGTATATTTTACGCAGCGGATCTGCGGAATATGTTCCACTGCACACTCCATGGCATCAACCCTTGCACTTGAGGCTGCGATGGGCATTGTTCCAACTGAACAAGGAAGGTATCTTCGGGATATTCTTCATGGATGTGAGTTCCTACAAAATCATATAAGGCATTTTTATCAGTACACTATACCTGATTTCGTAAGACTGCCCGATAAATATCCGCTATATGAGACTGATCATAATGATTTCAGACTACCGAAAGGCAAAAATGATGAAATAGCTGAACATTATTTTGAATCCCTCGATATTAGCAGGAGTGCTCATGAAATGCTGGCAGTACTCGGAGGCAAGGCACCACATAACCATGGGATTTTTGTGGGTGGTATTACTACTCAGGCAACTACGGATAAGATTATTAAGATCAAATCCATATTACATACCATACAGCAATTTATAATCGGCAGAATGGTAACGGATGCATACGCCATTGCCCAATATTATAGTGATTATTACAAAATCGGTGGAGGCTATGGAAACCTATTAAGCTTTGGCTGCTTTAACGGATATAAGGAGCTGGGAACTCTTTATGTGAACCCTTTGGTCTACTCTCAGGGGAAGGTAGATGTATTTAATCCGGGAGAAATAACCGAGGAAATTGATTATTCATGGTATCAGGATAAAATGGATGAATACAAGCCAATGGATACAGTGCCGGAAGCAGATATGTGTAAAAGGCAGGCGTATTCCTGGGTAAAGGCTCCCCGGTATAATGGTATACCCTATGAAGTAGGACCGTTGGCAAGACAGTGGCTCTCCGGCGAATATAGAAATGGAATATCCACTATGGATAGAACTATTGCGAGGGTTCTAGAAGCAAAGAAAATCTCAGAAATTTTAAACACACTTATAGAAAATCTAATTCCAGGAGTATCTGTACAGAAAGAATATACTATTCCGAACTCCTCATCAGGAGCTGGGCTTATTGACACAACGAGGGGTGCTCTTGGGCATTGGCTTAAGATTGAAAAGGAAAAACTTTCCTTTTATCAGATAATTACTCCTTCTGCATGGAACCTTTCAACAAGAGGGAATAACACCATGAGGGGAACTGCAGAACAAGCATTAATGGGGACAACAATACAAAATCTTCAAACTCCGGTTGAACTGGGAAGAATCATCCGTTCCTTTGATCCATGTGTATCATGTGCAACCCATGTGTATTCACAGGGTGAGTGCATTAAAGCCATACAGGTGATACCATGAAAGAGATACTTGTACTTGGAATCGGAAACCTGTTAATGATGGATGATGGAATTGGTGTGAATGTCGTAGAAACGTTGAAAAAAAGAAACACAAATCCCGGCATCCGTTACGTCATTGGAGAAACCGATATTTACTTCTGTCTGAATCATATCCAAAAGGCATCATATACAGTCATTGTGGATGCAGCTTGTCTTGATAAAGAGCCAGGAGCTATAAGAGCCATTCCTTTAGGGCAAGTCTTTAAAAATCCCATACGTCCAATATCAGCTCATGATTTTCATTTATTCAGCCAAATTGAGATGACAGATAAAATCATTGAAGGACTGTTTATTGGTGTTGAACCATATAAGATTGATTATTCCTTTGGCTTGTCGGCAATTCTTCAGGAACAGTATTTTAAAATTGTTGAGAGAATAGAAAACATAATTACTTCCTGTATTCGATAAGGACATCTATAATCCTTTCATAAGAACCTTTATTATCTGCCCTGCATAGAATATTATGTAAAGTTATAAGGAGGATTTTTTATGCAGAGTTATAGCTGTATTTCCTATATGTCGCCTTGCATGATGCGAAATCAATATATGATGCAGCAAATTGCACCGGAGATGATGGCACCTGTACAATATCAAATGACGAATAATCCCCAAAACATGGCTGGATTAGAAGAATACACTTATCCCCAAAACGTTCCCGGAGCATTAGAGCTAATCCAGGCAGCTGTTGCAGGGGAGACAGAAGACAGAATGTTTTACCAGTACCTGATTGAAAACGCACCTTCTGAAGAGGACAAAGAAATAATCATGGGGATTCGCGATGATGAAATCCGACATTTTAGCCTTTTCAGACAGGTTTATTTTCAATTGACAGGACAGATGCTGCCGCCGCCACAGGATGTAACCTTTGAGAAGCCTGCTTCCTACTGCGAAGGTATAAAAAGGGCACTTAAAGGAGAACAAAATGCTGTGAGAAAATACAGGCGAATACTCTATGCATTGCAGGACAGGGTGCAAATCAATATCCTTACTGGAATTATTACTGATGAAATAAGGCACGGAATCTTATACAGTTACTTATATTCCAAAAACGGATGCAGGGTATAAGCTAAAATTATCTTAAGTTTGGGCGATTCATTACAGCTATTTTATGAGGGAAAAAGTTATGGTCCGGCTATAGGATATACTGGATGTCAATGGGCAGCTTCAAACATAATTCCAACCATGCAAAAGGTAATTAACAGCTGCTAAGTGGTTGGTACTAGAGCCATATAGCAGCTGGGTAAATTCGTTTATAAAATTGGGTATCTCTACAATTTTCTATTTATATTTTTAATTTTGTGCTTCCGGAATGTTGCATTGGCCATAACTGTTATCTCCCCATACAGTAATGAGTCCATCTTCCTTTATAACCACTGTATGATTAATACCTATATCTATATAATTAATATCGTTTAATCCATTTGGGATTTCACATTTACCAAGAGAATTATCTCCCCATGCAACCACATTCCCATCTTCCATAACTGCTATGGTAAACCATTCGCCGGCATCAATAGCCTTCACATTACTCAGGCCTTCAGGGATTGTAAGAATATCTCTTCTTCCATTACCTCCCCATACAACTACAGTTCCATCCTCCTTTAATGCGATTGAATGCTGAGCCCCTGCTGCAATAGCCTTTACATTTTTTAACCCTGCAGGAACATCACATTGGCCTTCATAATTGTTCCCCCATGCAGCAACCGTGCCATCCTCTTTTAGTGCAAGGCTATGATATGCCCCAGCTGAAATAGCCTTAACATTATTAAGTCCTTCCGGCATAAGACGATAAAACTCTTCATTTCCTCCCCACGAAACAACTGTCCCATCCTTTTTCAATGCCACTGTATGCAACATTCCTGATGAGATGGCAGTTATATTTTTGAGTACCTCGGGCATATTCAATTGCCCAGCTGAATTATCCCCCCACAAAGCAATAGTACCATCTTCCCTAAGAGCTGCAATATGGCGTTCACCAGCAGCAACCGCCTTAATTGGACCTATTCCTTTTGGTACATTACAAAGGCCATCACCTTCATGTCCCCAGACCTTAATAGTTCCATCCTCCTGTAGAGCAACAGTTGTGCTATGACCCGCAGATACCGATTTTGCTTTAAATGAAGAATTTACTGGCGTTGACCAAATATCAGGAGTAAATTCCTGCGAGACAGTATCCAAGCCGGTTTCTACTGAAAATATATACTTGGTATTACTATTCCCCTGTTTTATAGTAATACCATATCTTACTTCAATTTTAGTTGGCACATTATCATTTATACCAGCCCATTTTATTATAGTGGGTTCAATCAAAGGCTTAAATACTATCCTCCCAGTTCCATCCTGCTGCGTAGACGCAACTGCACCTGCATAGTACAAATAATCGGGATGGATAACTCTATATCCGCTATTAGGAAAATTATACTCTACATTTACAATATATAAGCCTTCACTATGAAATTCACCAGTTGCTTTGGATACCGATATATTTATCCAGTCACTTGAAGGCTGGCACTGTATCCAATCTTCCTTAGGATCATTACAATAAGTTAACAACGGAATTTCAAAATCCGGGTCAAATCGGATTGATATTCTGTCATCCAAATTATATTTAAATGTGAAAACTTCTTCATCCAAGTTATCAATTATTGTCTCTTCAGGCAATTTATAAACCAATGTTTTCTTTGTCATTATCGTAGGATCATTACCTGTCCATCTTTCCACTTTTGGCCCTGTATCATTAGCCATATCCACTACTTTACCTGTATTGAAATCAGTATATCTAACTACATCATCATAATAAAAGACTCTATATCCGCTATCGGGGAAAGTCATATTAACAACTCCATATAATAGGCCATCCTGACCTTTCATTACAGACACATTTATCTGATCTTTCGCCAGTTGGCATGGTACCCACATATCATTAGGTGTTGGGGTCTGTGTTGGGGTAACCGAACTTGAAGTCCATGGTGTAACTGTTGGTGTGGGCATTGGGTTACGGGTTTCTGTAGGTATTGGCATATGAATTTCGGGATAGTCTGATACAGTCTTTCCAAATGATTTGGCAGTAATAACAATATCAGCCATGTTGATGATGTCATCCTTATTCAAATCACTTATTTCGTCAAATGCTGCATCTGCCTTTATTTTACCAAAGGATTTAGCCATTACTATTAGATCGCCCATATTAATAACGCCATCCTGTTTTCCGTTTATTGGCATATCACCTGCTAGCAGACTGATTGGATTGCTTAAAAAAAATATTTCAGAATAATATGAAAAGATATTTTCCAGAGTTCTTGTTAAATAACCAGGTTTACTAATTATCTGTATCAGCAGGTAATATGATTTCAAAATACCCGCTTTCATCAGTTAAATCATTATATTTACCTCCGCATATCTCAATTTTAAAGCCTGACTTTACATAAGGTGAAGCAGTTTTTGAATATGAAAAATCTGAATCTACATAACCGGAGATCTTAAATCCAGGATTTTTGGTTTCTCCAGCAAAACTAAAATTCCCAACAAGAATATTTACCAAAGCCAACGATATAACTAATGCGTAAACCTTCTTTAACATTTGCAACTCCCCTTTCCATATTTATGACAATATTTTATAATTGGTAAAACTATAAGTAAATGTTGGAGTTGGCTTTTATTAGTCAAATTCATACTGCCTGACACTATAGAATTACATTAGGTTCAAAATCCATAATACAGATAATTATTTCGTTGATTTAATCTGTTTTTTTTTGTAATACAAAATTTACATATTATCTGTGGTAGCAGAAATTGATGCAAGATAATAGAGCATCATGATAAAACATAAAAATTATTATGATTTTTTCCAGCTGAGTTATTGAGTTTTATGAATAGCTTTAACGATGCCATTGTAGGCTTGTAGGGTCGGACTAGAGAAAGTATACAATAGAAGTATTATCGCATACTTTCTCTGGCCTTGTATATGAATTCACGCTGCTTTGCAAAATTTCAGTCTTGCTATATTATTATTGTTTTGCAGAAAATTACAAGCAAATAGTGTTGAACTTAACAGCACACATAATTACATCACTCATGTTTATTACACCATCGTTATTTAAATCTAAAGTTGTTTTATAATTAGGATTTCCCCTAACTGAATTAAAAGCAATAGCTATCTGCAATACGTCAGCCATATTTACAACACCATCCATATTAATGTCTTGGACAACCCTGCTAGATGTATTAGTAGGCACATTAGTAGGTGTATTAGTAGGAGTATTAGTAGGCGTACTTGTTGAACTTGTTTTCTTTATAGCATTTTTATATGCAGATAGAGCCGATTCACTTGAGTTGATTCTCCAATCAGTTTCTTTATTGTGGCTAAACCAAACTTGTGCGAAAATTTTATCATATGATGATTTAATCGTATTAAAAGAATCGGTAATCCACTGTGCCTTGTTTCCTCCTATTTCTGTGGAAGCCCATTCAGCTATAAAAATTTGCTTATTATAGTTTTTCAAGCTGTTATATGCACTTGAAAAAATCTGATCAAAAGTTTGCCAAGTGCTTCCCCATGATTGTGTAGTTCCCCAATTATAACCATCTATGGAATTGTAATCTACATAATTATCACCAGGATAAATTCCTGTAAAAGAGGTATTTGGTCCTACATTACTACAGTTTACATTGAATATGAATTTTACATTATTTGTGCCTTCATTCCTGAAAATATCTACAATATGCCTGAATGCAGATATATATGTGCTGTTTGTATTTTTACCGCTTTTATAGCCTATAGCCCATGGATACCAATCACCATTGGCTTCATGCAAAGGTCTTAACCAAATTTCTTTTCCATACGACTTCATATCTTGAGCCATTTTTTTAATATAGTTGTCAGCGTTACCATTCATAATCTGAACTGTATCGTATTCCCAAGGTTCCCATGTAAATAATAAAATTGCATTGTTTGCAGATGCAGAATTTACATTATTTCTTATGGAATCAAAATTAGTGCTCCAGTCCACAAACATATGAACTATATCTAGATTTCTGTTTTGCAACTGATTAAATGCTTTGACTCCTTGATCAGTAGGTTGTTCACCTATCCAAGCACCAACTTTTAGGTCACTAACAGCATAGCTTCCAGCAGTCGGGAATAAAGTTACACTTGTTAACAATATTATTATTGTCAGAATAGAAAGTTTTTTTTGCTTAAACATGAAATATCCCCCTAAATTATTCTTTAAATTTTAAAATTTATACAAATTACGAAAAATCTATTAAATTCCGTTTTCGCAAGTATCCTTGAATCGTTGGCTACATGCATAACGTAATGTAAGATTTTTGTCGTAATTTATTTAGACCTCTTACAATAATTTTATATTAAGCATGCCAATAGTATCCATTAGCATTATTTTCAATTCATTATATTTTTTTTTGATAAAAATTTAAAATTTGAATATTTGAAATGTACTTTACTTTTTTTCATTTATTTTAAGGTTGGAATAATATTGTCCAGGGGACATGCCTTCGTATTTTCTAAACATACGAATAAAAGTCACAGAACCATTACATCCCACTTTTGATGCAATTTCATTGATTTTTAAGCTGCTATTTTTTTTCATTAGCTCTTTAGATGCTTTAACCCTGCATAAATTTAAATAATCCTTGAAATTCTGACCTGTATAGTATTTAAACATTGTACTAAGATATGAAGTAGACATATTGAAATATTCAGATATTTCATTAAGGGAAATATCTTTTTCATAATTTTCATTTATATAATTAATCATTTTGTTTGCCATTGTTCTATCATATTTGTTATCATCCAAAGCATATCCTATCGCATGTTCAAGGCTCATACTATGTCCTTCATTCCATGAAGTTTCAAATGCACTTGCATCCATCTTGGAGTGAAGAGCATTAAGCCTGTTATTGAATGAATTTATGTCATTAATAGCAAGCAGATTTCCTACTGTCTGGAATAACTTGTTTGCTGCTGAATAAAGACAAGCAGCTCGATTGTAATCCTCAAGCATTGCTGAAACAGTAGCAAGACCCTCAAATACCAGAAAAATATAACTAAGAGTGTTTTGCTTTATCTCAATATAAAACTTTAATCCTATTAAAAATAACTCCTCAGCTTTTAAATAATTTCCCCTTGCTAATTCCAACTCAGCCATATTACGATATACCCAAGGCACATCTCCCTTATAACCTGTTTCTTCTAGTATTGTTAAGCTTTCGTCAAATAACTTAGATGCTTTATTGATATTCCCCTTATAATGATATATTTCGCCCAAGTCTTTTTTTATAGATGCTATTATAGCTATATATCCCAGTTCATATCCAAGATTTAACCCTCTCAAATAATAACTCTCTGCTACTACATAGTCACATTGGGATCGTGCCAATTCTGCAATATTAATTAACGCAAATGCCATTTCAACTCTATCATCTATTTCTTCACAAGCTAAAAGATATCTATGAAGCATTTGCATTGCCTGCTCAAACTCACCCTTACCCCTTAAAACCAGGCCCATCCTTCCATATGTCCTTAATATACCGTATCTGTCGTTATATTCTTTGTATATATCAAGACTTTCATTTAAATACATCTCTGCTGCATCATATGATCCTTTAAAGTAATAAACCTGCCCAAGCTCTTGAAGGACCTCTGCAATACCACGCTTGTAACAAGCTTCTCGGTATACACTTAAACTTTGATTCAATAATTCCACTTCATATTTTAAATTGCCTGATATATTATACGTCAAAGCTAAATTATACCTAATTGAAGCTTCGCCTATAAGATCATTTCTTTCCATTGCTAATCTCAAACCTTGTTCGAAAATATTTACTGCTTCCTCATAATTGCCATTTAAAAAAACAAATCTGCCAAACCATTGGTATGCTTTAATATAACAATTGGCATTTAAAGAATTATCCTGTTTTTGAATTAATGATTTGAATATGCTTTGACCTTTTTTCCAATAGCCTCGTGCCTCCCAGTAATAACCCATTGCTACAGCCAGTTCTAACTCTTTTTCCAGACAATCTGTTATCCTATAATACTCCAAGGCACAAATAATGTCTAAATATGCTTGATCCACCATAATGAGACTTGTTTGATGGTTTGAATAATAAAAATTGTTTTCAGCATCAATAACATAAGAAAAAAAATAATCTGCATGGCATTCTTTTATTATTTTTTCATCACTATCTGTTGATAATAACAAAACCGCATATTCCCTGAGTATTTCAAGCATATTGAAGCATATTTTATCCCTTTCCTCAAATTCTGAATCTAGCGTCAAGATGCTTTTATTTGTTAATGACAATAGATCCTCATATAAATTTTCAATATCATTATTTTTGTTTATTACAGCTGATACAGCCTTTATATTAAACTTTCCTTTAAAAACACCAAGCCTTATGAAAATTCTTTTTTGATTAGTGCTAAGCAGATTATATCCCCATTCAATAGTGTTTTTCATGGTACGCTGACGATCGGACAAACTATTAGATTCTGATATAAGCCAGCTTAAGCGATTTTGACTTTGGTTAAGCATTGTTTGTATGGAGATTTGTGCAATATTTGCTGCTGCAAGTTCAATGGCCAGAGGTATTCCCTCAAGGAATTGGCATAGATCTGCTATCTGTGAAGCATTTTCCTGTGTAATACTAAAATCGTTTTTAATGGCTTGGGCACGTGCTAAAAATAATCTGACGGCCGGTTGTTTTTCCAGTAACTCAACAGTAACGCAACTGTGCGGATCAGGAATTTCAAGGGGCGGAACATTAAATAAATGTTCTCCATAAACTTTCAATGGTTGACGACTTGTTACCAGTAATGATAAATTAGCTGCTGTGGATAGAAGGTCTGATAATACCGGGGCAGAGTCAATAATTTGCTCAAAATTGTCAAGAATAATTAGAAGTCTTCTATTTTTCAAAGTGCTTTTAATGTAGTCTAATGTGTTATGTCCTTCTATTTCAACTATATTTAAGATTTTTGCAATGTTGGATATCAATAGTTCTGTTCTCGTGATTTGGGATAAAGAAATCCAAAAAACCCCATCTGTAAATTTGGAAAGACATAATAAAGCAACCTTAAGCGATAACCTACTTTTTCCTATGCCTCCAGGGCCAATAAGTGTTACAAGTCGGGCTTTTTCAAGCAAACTGCAAATTTCCCTGATCTCATCTTTACGCCCAACAAATTCGGTTGTCTCAGCTGGTAAATTGTTTTTTGGAAAATAATTATTTCTATTTATCTTATTTACTAAAGTTGACAAATACTCTTCATTTACACTCCAGCCATTATTATTGTCATGAAATAGTATTTCTTCTTTAATCAGAAATTCAATTTCACTCATTATATATTTAGGCATTCCTTTTGTCTTGTTATAAAGGTACTCAAGTAAAATATTAGGAGGTTTGTCCCAAACAAGTACATTATTTAGCAATTGATGGAGTCCTTTTGGTGACAACGGCTCCAAAAATATGGTCTTATAAATTGGGATATCAATATAATCAACATTTGTTGTTAGATTGGAAATTGTTGAATAAATCAGAGCTAAAACAAAATTTGTTTCACTAGATAATAGCTTATTCAGATTACTTAGAATATCTTTATCAATTTGATCAATATTATCAATTATTATGATTTGTCCATCTTTTTTACTATTAATTACTCTTTCATATAAGGGACTTTTGAAATATTGGAGATTATTTGTATTACAAGTTTTTAATTTATCTATTGTCTTATCATTATTATATTCATTTATATTGATAATTTCATAATTAAGCTTTAGAGCACTAATAGAAGCTATATTAAGAAAGCTTGTTGCCCCGGAACCATGATTTGCAACAATTCTTAATATCCCACGCTTTTCAGTATGCAACTGTTTTAGAAAATCTGAAAGGATACGAATATGTCTATCTCGCTCTATTAACTTAGAGATATTATTGAATTCAAAGTCGTTATTTTTCATACATATCATCTCAATCTATATTATATAATTCCTCCAAAAAGTTTGTTTTTTAAGAAACTTTTTTAGGAATTTTTCCTTGAAAACCTACCGCGTTGACCCAGGTTGCATGGGCGAGCAATGGAGCGTAGCGGAATGACCAACCAGCCAAGCTTTGCTGCTTGGCAGCGGTATGCAATATCAAGCTACTTTCTTTTAATCATATTATATCATACCTCTTCATTCCAAAAAACAAAAGAAAGAGAGTCCTAGATATGGTGAAAGTCTAAAACGTTTAATTAAAATTTGCTAAACCTCCAGCTATGCTGGAGTGAGTAGAAAAGGCTATACCGAAGTATAGGAGAAAGGTTATATATGGTAAATTGAGAAAAGAAATAGGTATGATACTCAGAAAGTTATGCGAATACAACGGTGTGGAAATTATAGAAGTACATAAAACCAACAGTTTCCGAAATGGAAAATGCATAATGGTATATATATAGGCCTTGTTTTTACAGGACTTTTATATATGTTGTCATGAAAATATATAAAATTCAAGGTTCTTAAATGGAGGGCTTATGAAAATAATCGCAGCTAAATTAGTTGAGAATTAGGGCCACGGTGGTGTAACGGCATTAATCAGTGGTAATGGAGAAGTAGTAAATCGGTATCAGTATGATACGTTTGGTAATACAGTTGAAGCTGTTGAGAAGGTGCAGAATAGATTCAGGCATGCAGGTGAACAGTACGATCAGGTTACAGGCCAGTATTATTTGAGAGCAAGATTCTATAATCCAGTGGTGGGAAGGTCTACACAAGAAGGCACTTATCGTGGTGATGGATTAAATCTCTACAGTTATGTTAATAACAATCCTAACAAGTATTATGACCCAAGCGGATATTGTGCTGAAAAGAGCAACCCATATAGAGATAACTTAAGTGTTTTTGATGCTAGAGGATATGATAAGTTTTTGGTTAAAAAAAAGCATGTTCCTTCTGAAGTAGATGCACGAAAGGCTTTCCAACAATTATTAGACAGAGATTTCGAAGCATATGCTAAAAACTTTGATTTTTTATCAAAACCTAATAAAGCACATTTTTGGAGTGGTGATAAAGAAATTGCACGTGAGGTTGCAAAACGCAATAAAGGTACCATAATGGAAGATACCCCAGGTGGAAAAGTTATTGATGGTTGTGATTGGTTGAATGAAAAATATCCAGCAACACCGAATTGGAGAACTGGGAATAATCTAGGGCCGCAGCCGTTATGGAAAGTAGTATCTAAAGAATATACCGGAATTCCTATACTCAAATAAAAATTAACTATAATTAACCTTTAATTATAATCCGATAATTTAATTAATACAGATACATTAATGTATATAATCTGTAAAAATTATAATAGGAGAATGATATAATGAGAAGGTATATTTACTTTGTGATTATCTTAGCACTTATTTTTGCATTTTCAGGTTGTGGAAGCAGTGAAGTTGTTAGTAGTGACGAAAAAAACAATGAGTCACTAGCTAGTCCCGTAGCAAAAGTAAATAATGAACCCCAAAGCAGTGCTGCAAATAGTGATAAGCAAAAGGAAGTTGTAAAAGGTGAAAAAGCAATTAATGAAATTGAAGTCTCCTGGTTTGATAATCCTCCGCACATTTATATGGACAAACAAACTGGCAAATTGACAGGTGCTGCTTACAAACTACTTGAAGAACAAATTGCTCCAAAAATGAATATCAAATTTGTATGGGACAAAGAATCTTCAGCAATTCCAAGACAGACTTCCAATTTTGAAGCAAATACAAAAGCTTTTGCCTCTGCCCTTTTAACAAGAAATCCTGACAGAGAGAAAATTTCAATATGTTCTAGCAAAACATATTTTCAGAGTCAAACTGCAATGGTGGTAAAAAAAGACAATCCTCTCAATGAAATAAAGAAAGTTGATGAAATTATTAATTTAAAAATTGGTTATGCTGAAAAAAGTTTTGTCAGTCCTTTTATGAAAGATAGCAGAATTAAATTTGATAATACAACTGCAAGCAACTATCATGAAACAAATCTGAAAAAACTTGTTGCCGGACGTATTGATGCTGTCTATGCTCCAGATAAAGCAGCTCTTTTGGGTGTTGTAAAACAGTTAGGTATGGAGAATGATGTGAAGATACTGAATCTTCCAGAAGAGAAAGCTCCATTTTTTGTAGTGTTTTCTAAAGCAGCCAGTGATATTGCCAATAAATACAATGAAGTTACAAACGGCATGGATCTGGAAAAAGAATATAATAGTTTGCTATCCCAATTTATTGATACTTCTAAATTGTAACCATAATTGTTATTCATTCCCCAAAGTGAATATTTTATATTCTGATAGTCCAATGATGAGATATTATTGTGATCCTTAACAATAATATCTCAGATCACTTTTATTAGTCCCGATCTAATACTTAAAGAATCATTTACTGGAGGAGGAATAACATTGAGTTTTTTTAAGCTTAAAAAGATTTCCTTAGAGTTCTCAATTCCGATTGTTATTTCAGTTATAACAGTTTTAGTATTATCAAATTTAATAAATGGATTCATAAGTTTTAACTCTCAAACTAACAACCTACAAAAAAGAACACAAGGCCTTATAAGAATAGCAGAAATGTCATTGATTGATCCGCTATGGCAATTCAATACACTTGGCATTGAAGCTTTTGGTAATGCCTTGATGGAAAATAATGAAGTAGGAAGTGCTGAGATTTTTGATAACAAAGGCAAATCTATTTTTAAAAAATCCAAGACAGGTACTCCGTATAAAGGTTCAAATCTAATGCCTGTATTGAGCAGTGATATTTCCAAGGATGGAGAAAAGATTGGGAAAATAGAATTAACTGCAACAAAATTCTATGTGATTCAGGACATAACCAATTCGATTATAGCTGCATTGGGTCAGACATTGTTCATTGTTCTTATATTGTGGATTATTATTATATTCACATCAAGAAGAATTGTTCGGTCAATTAAAAGGCTTGGCGATTTTGTTAATAAGATTTCTCAAGGAGACTTTACTTCTTCCTTGCAAATTGAATCAAAAGATGAGTTAGGCTATCTAGGAGCAAAAATACTTGAGATGTCTTCCAATTTATCACAATTAATAAATAAAATAAACGAAACAGCCAACCTATTAACAAATTCATCTGTTGAGCTTTCAGAAGCAACAAATACAAACTACAGATTGAACAAAGAAATAGTAAGTGCTATTGAACAAATTGCCCAAGGTACTTCACAGCAAGTAAAGGATGTAAGTGATGGTGCAAGTCAGGTTAGGGAGCTTGCTTCAATAATTGAGAGTGTTATAAATTCGGCAAATCTTCTTGATAAAGAGATAAAAATTACTGAAGATTTAGAGGCTAAAGGTCTAGAAACAGTTAATGATCTTAAAGTGAAGACAATACAAAATAGTAATTTTTCAGCAAAAATTAATGAGATCGTATTAGATTCTCACCTGGGGGTAGAAAAAATAAGCAAAGTTTCTGAAACAATATCTCAGATTGCAGAACAAACCAATTTGCTTGCTTTAAATGCTGCCATTGAAGCAGCAAGAGCAGGAGATATGGGAAAAGGTTTTGCCGTTGTTGCTGATGAAGTAAGAAAATTAGCAGAGCAGTCTTCATCATCAGTAAATGAAATTAATATAATTGTAAATGAAATAAAGAAAAATTCAGAAAATATTAGTAAAATGATAATTGAGATTAATGAGGTTTTGAAAGAACAAACGGTTTCTTCAACCGATGCGGATAAGATCTTTAACAACATTTCCAATGCAATGCAAAATACTAAGGCAAGGGTTGAGGAAGTGTTTCTTCATAGTAAGAATATGGAATCAAAGAAAATTAAAATTGTTGAGATGATTGATGAACTATCTGCAATAATGGAAGAAACAGCAGCAAGCAGCCAGGAAGTTGCCGCTTCAGCAGAATCCCATTCAAAAATGACAGAACATTTAAATACATCAAGTTTTCAAATGAAGGATACAGCCAATGAGCTTTCGCAATTTGTTAGTAAGTTTACAATTAAAAAATAGTTACTGCTTAGGCATTCCCAATACGGGAGTGCCTTTGTTAATATCTAGTGCAATGTTTCTCGTAATTTGTATTTTTTGATTTGAATGATAAAGTATTTCATATAGATTTGACGCAAACGCAGCAAAAAATAAGGAGTATGCAATCATGACAAGGGGAGGGTGAAAAACCATACCGATGCTTTGCAGGGAAGGATTTAGACCAAATCCATTACTGCTAGCACCAACAACCTTAAAAGGATTATTTATAAAAATCAAAACAATTAAAAACTACTTACACCAATAAAATTCGAGTCTATTTTAACCTTTGTGTCTTCGATGTAAAATATAGTAAAAAATTGACGACTTGTGTAATTGGATATAGAACTTAATGCTATAGATTATCTCTACAATGTATGCTGTGCCGGTATTTCCAGCAGTGCCTTACAATGTTGCATTTATCAAGCATTTAGTATAGAATAAGTAATAAATTATACAGGAGACAAGGGTTTATGTTATTGAAAAATGTTAATAAAAAGCTTGCACTAGCTTTATATATTATATTCGGTGCTTTCCTGCTTGCTGATTTTGTGATAATTATTAAGGAAAGGCCACTGGGAAGCTTTTTTTCACCAAATTCAAACACTGCCACAATCCAATGGGCTATCTTTATTATTTCGGTCTTTATTGGTGTTGGACTTTTAATTTACTTAACATCAAAGGTAGTAAAGAAAATCAATATATTCGGGACAAAGCTATCTGTTTTTATTCTGATGATACTGACCGTGATTCCAAGGGCTATATGGATTAGTTTGGTCAATGTATTACCTCAATCCGATTTTTTAGCATACCACAGTTTTGCCGACTTGGTCATAAAAGGAAAAGTTGCCGGGAATACATACATATCGTTATTTCCTCACTATTTAGGATATTCCAGTTTCCTATCTGTATTCTATAAAATTTTCGGTTCAGAAGTTATAGTTGCACAAATTTTAAACGTTTTAATATGCTGCGGTATTACAGTGCTAATATATATAATAGGAAAAAGAATTTTTGGAAATGAGGTAGGGATTTTTGCAGCCCTGATAATGGTATTTTGGCCGTCTCAGATTTTTTATGTAGTTTTAATATCTACAGAGGCATTATATACATTCCTGCTGCTGCTTTCTGTTTACCTGTTCATAAGAATTCTGGATTCAAAAAGCAGCATTGGTATTACAATTATAATGTTTATTATACTTGGAATGGAATGTGCCGTAACAAATTCAATAAGACCTTTTGGGATTATTATGTTAGCTGCTATGGCGATTTATTACTTAGTTTTTTACAAACAGAATTTTGTCATATTGAAATCAGCACTTTTATCAAAAGCAGCATGTTTAGCTGCCTTGTTTATAGGTTATACATTATTTAGCTCCGGAGTAACCGGACTAATAAATTCAGCTGTAAAAAAAGATATACCTAAGTTTCCGGCCGGATTTAACATATATGTTGGAGTTAATTACAAATCTGAGGGATCATGGAATATTGAAGATGCAAATACATTGATGGAGCTGATTAAAAAGCCTGGAAGTACGCCTCAAGAAACCCATAATGAATTAATAGGTATGGCAATAGATAGAGTAAAACAGTACTCAATTAAAACCGATATAAATTTGATTTACAATAAATTTAAGACCATGTGGGTGGTTGATCACGACAGTTTGGTCTATATAAAAGCAGGGCTGAACAAAAGTGAACCTTCACGTATGAGCTATGAAAAGTATGAAAGGCTATTGGTAAAGGTGTCCAATTATTATTATTATGCAATGCTTATACTAAGTGCAATCGGGGTAGCATGTTTGTTAAAGAGAAAAGAAGTTAGCAAATCTCTTTTGCTTATCCTGTTAGCTCTAGGTATAGCATCAGCACATATAATTCTTGAAGTGGCCGGCAGATATCATTACCCTGCAATATCTATCTTTTCTTTAATAGCAAGCTTTGGGCTGGTAAGCATAACACAAATTAAAAGAGCGTCGCTATGAGATTCTATTTGTCAAGCAAATATTGTTTACCGTTAATTATATCGTATTCAATCATCTTGTAATCTTTAAAATACTGATTGGTTGTATCAATATTGGTGCTTAGTGTTTGATGCAGATATAGATTTTTTTCTTCTAGGCCCTTTAGAACATTAAAATAGCTAGGGTACTTGACTCCTGAGTCTTTCAATATTTCAAAAGCTATATGTGACGGAGAAAAGGGCTTATCGAATTTTCTTGTTTCCTTTATATTAGACCATGAAGCATATGGAGCCAAATAATTTCTGAATTCTTTTTGTAATGGGTCACTTTCCGGGTTTAAACGATTGTAGATATTTTTCATGTCATTAACTGTGCCAAACCTTGGCAAATGATCTCCGAAGAAATAAACAATAGTTGGTATTCCCGAGGCTTTTATAGATTGAATCAGCTCGTCTAGAGCATTGGCACTGTCTTTTATACCTTCTGCATAAGTGCTTATGATGTGCTTTTCATCTTCATTAAGTTTATCTGATTTTGCGGTTACTGTTAACTTATTATATTTATTTACGTAAGGGTCATGATTCTGCATTGTAAGTCCGAATATAAATTTTGGTTTGCCTTCAGTAGATAAAAGTTCCAAGATTTTATCCTTGAATTTTTCATCTGATACATAGGGACCTTTGACGTCTTTTTTTATATCAAAATCTACTGAAGTTAGAAATTTGTCGAACTGCAAAAACTTGTAAACCTTGTTTCTGTTATACATTTCAGCTAAAAATGGGTGAACTGCAATTGTTTCATAGCCATTGTCCTTAAATACCGAAGCAAGCCCTGGCGTATTTCTTCTTATATACACGTTATAGGTAAGTATTCCAGGCTGAAAGAAGTAGTTTGATAAGCCTGTCAATGCTTCAAACTCAACATTTGCTGTTCCGCCTCCGATTGCAGGCGAAACAATATCCCCTTTTTTATATTTTGAAAATCCTTTCATTATATCTTCATTAAAGCTAATATTTTTAAGCCTGGTCGGGTCCCAAAAGCTTTCAGACATTATCAAAACAACATTGGGCTTTACTTGTGTATTGTTATTCTGGGGAAACTCTTCTGAAAGCCTTGTTGTAATTTCGTTGAGTTTTTCTTTTGAATACCCTTCAGGCTTGGAAAATGTATAATGTTTATAATTTTTTATATACATGTAGCTTTGAACAAGCAAGCCGTTATCTTGCATTTCCTGTTTACCTATATACCAGGATTTTGCAATACCCAGCTTTACAAGCTGCTTTGGCGAATTTATTATTAATCCGTTTACAACAAGCAATATAAGAGCAAAGGGTAAAATATTTAGAAGTAATTTTGGTTTGAAACGATTGCGAATGTTTTTTTTGAGTATTAAAAGAATAATAAATCCTACAACCAATATAAATAATATTGAAAATATTAGCGGAAGATTAACATATTCTTTGGAAATTCTTATTCCCTCGTTTATTAAATACATATCCCATGGGTAAAAAGGCTCATCAAAATATATGAATTTAATAAAGTTGGCTATAATCAGGATTGTCATTACAACAACAACCAGGATTTTTGATAAAAACTTTCCTAAAGTTCCAGTAAGAAACAGCGTGATAGTTGACAAAACTATAAAATTAAACATTATTGACGGGGTAGTAATAGCAGCTAGGGTAGCCTTTATATTTTGTCTGGTAACAAGTTCGGCAATAAATATAAAAGACCCAACAAATATAAAAAATTTTACAAACTGCAAAGTAATATTCGAAAATTTCTTGAATAATTGATGAGAATCATTTTCTTCCGGACTTTTCTTTATAAAATTTTGAAAAATATAAATATATAGAAAACCAACACTTCCTGCCAGCCAAATCAGTAACATTATATAGAAAGGCTGATATATAGCCATTTTGTATTGGCCAACAGAAAAATCAATCAGCTTTATATTTTGACTATTTAAATGTTGCTTAATTCTCAAAATAAATAGAGATACACCAAGAGTTGACGATAATATATTTAGAATTATTATTACCAATGACCTCTTTATCTCTCTCAATTGCATTCCATTTACCATATATCCTAAAAGATAAATGGGATATAATAATATTGGAAAAAGCGGTATTCGCAGATTAAATAAGGGAACTATATATGATGATAAAATTGCAACAGGAAAAGCAACGCTTAAGAGTACTTTGTATCTTACAATGTATGGTGTTATAAGATGCCACAACATGAATGACAGTATAAAAACGTTTAATAAATAGATTTGTGTATTATATGTTAATAGCAATATTATTAAGTTGTAACCTAGATTTATAAATATAGACTTAAAGCTGATTTTAATATCTAGATGACCAATTAAGAATACACTTATTGAGCACATAGCCATTGCAAGAATAGCAATTTTCTTATCTGAAGCAAATAATACATCCAATAAACAACCTAAAGCTAAAAAAACTGCTAGAATTATATATTGGCTATATTTAGTTAAAACATTTTTAAACAATTTCATTACTTCCTTTGCAAATTATTAGGGTTGTAGATTAATTATAACCTACAACCCTAATAATTATAATAATAAAAACTATATAATGCAATACATTAATACCGAAGCATATTGATGCACACCGATCCGTATTAAGCGAATAGGATTCCTTGAAATTACAGCTTATGACCATATTTTTTTGCCAGCATTTCAACTTCAACGGCTTCCACCATGTCATAACTGTAACGTGCCTTGTTATAGGCGGAAGTAAGCCATGAAGCATCCTCCTTGTAAAGCCCCTCTAAATCATAGCCCAGCTCATTTGGCGTTAGCTTGTCATTAAATTTATAACCTCTTTTTTACAAAGCTCCAAACTTTATGCTTGTATATAGACCTTACTTTATCCCTGTTTGTATTAAGATCTTTCCATGACAATTCTTTTTTGTTTATAAGATGAAATATATACTTGAAATTTGGCCAATGTCGTAAATTAGACTTTAATAATGTCTCTTTTTCATCTACATAACCGAGTGTATTTTCTTTAGTCCTATTCTTTTGAGACTTGTTTGAAAACCAATGGGCTATATTCCGTATCAGCTTAATGACAACGTATATTGTAAAAACTATAAATCCCAGGCTTATAACTACTGTTAGGGAATATAAATTTTATTTTCTGATTTGAAAAAAGCAGCCTTTAGCTGGTCAAAGCTGCAGATTGGAAGAAATACAGCTATCATTGCAAACCCCGATATATTTAGTAAACCTTTATGGCGATAAAGGTTGTCAGACGTGAGAAACAGTGCGTTGAAAATAAAATATAATGTAAAGAGTAAAGTAAAGACAGGTACAGGGGATTGTTTTATCCAATTGCTGCTGCTAATACGGATACCCCTGAAAATTGAGACTGTTATCATAATAGTATATAAGATTGAAAATGGGTTTAAAAAACCGATTATGAAATAGGTGATTAGTCCTATTATAGAACTAATACCTATATATAGAGCATTTGATTTATCTTTAAGAAAATAGCCTACAAGTATACCTGTTAAGTAGAAAACAGACAACCCTGATATAACCGGAAAAATTCCCGTAATGGGAAGTTCAATTACCGTTATAAGGAGCAGTATAGGAAATATAAATAAAATCTTGATAGCAGATTGTATAAACTTAATCGCAATATGTTTTAGAAAAGCAGTCATACAAACCATCCTTTAGCACAAGTTTAGTATTTCAACCTTACAGCCTAAATCTTTTATTCTTTGAATGCTTTTTTTCATATGATTATTAACATAAGACGTTATAGCCAAGAAATCAGCATTTTTTGCAAAGCTATCAGATAAGTCGTCTAACAGCGAGTGAAATGGTATTGTTTTCTTTAGCTCCATAACGGCTATTGATTCCAGCAGCAGGTTCACATGGCCGCAGCCGGCACCCGCCGGTATAAGAACAGGTTTTTTTATATCTTGCGATGAATAGCAGTTACAACAAAACCCCGTATCAATGCCTTGCGATATCATGTGGTTGGTGATTGAGGCACAATAAGATACTGCCTTTTCCATAAGACCCATATCGGTGTTATCGTCCCAGCTATTTTTCATTGATTGAATGTTTAACAGTATTATGATCTTAATGTTTGATGTGCAGTCTGTGTTATGAACTTTAATATTACTGGTTCGGGCAGTTGATTTCCAGTTTATTCGGTTCATTGAATCACCATACTGATAATCCCTGTTAAAGGCATCATTGCATGAAAGAACTGCGGATTTTAGGGTATAGAAGCCTCGTTTGCTG
Source organism: Pseudobacteroides sp. (assembly GCF_036567765.1). Classification (NCBI taxonomy): domain Bacteria; kingdom Bacillati; phylum Bacillota; class Clostridia; order Eubacteriales; family Oscillospiraceae; genus Pseudobacteroides; species Pseudobacteroides sp. The sequence continues at coordinate 129,008 of NZ_DATCTU010000121.1, read as the reverse complement.
CACTTGACAGTATGTTTACGGGTAATTTTGGTAAAGGGTAAGAGGCTGAAATAACTTCTGTGGAATTGTTGGTGCCTTATATCAAGGTTTGCTTGATTTTTAAATTGGAGATAGGGAGTAATTTCCGACTCAAGTTGAAGCCATACTATTGGTATTAGCTTATGGTTGGATATTACTTCAATCATTTGAACATTTTCACCTTCGAAGACATGGGATAAACTAAATGACCTTGAGTATATAAGATTCTTCAGCCCCCAACTTTTGTAAATAAACGCCTGGATATATACAATAATCAATGTTGATATTATTAACAAACCGGCACTCATAATTATCTGGATGCTTTCAATATATTATCCTCAGATGGTACCGGAGTACCTGAAATAATTTGATTCAAAATACTTTGCATATTATCGATGCCTCTTCCCAGAATAGAGTTTTTCAGTATCAATCTATGGCCTAGAACAGGGTTCGCAAGATGTTTTATATCATCAGGAAGTACATAGCTTCGGCCCTAGAGGATTGCATATACCTGGCAAGCTTTTAATAGGGCCTGGCTGGCTCTGGGGCTTGCACCAAGAGCTATATCGGGGTGGTTTCTTGTTTTTTCTATAATTTGCAGAATGTATTTTAAAATATCATCATTTACATGAACTCTGCAATAGGACTTTTGAGCATTAAGAATCTCATCGGATGATGCAACAGGTTCAATACAATCTATTGGATTGTTTGCAATAAACCGTTTCAAAATTTCCAACCCTTCTCCACTTGAAGGATAGCCTATTGAAACTTTAAATAAGAATCTATCAAGCTGTGCTTCGGGTAAAGGGAAAGTTCCGTATGTTTCAACAGGGTTTTGGGTTGCAATGGCCATAAAAGTTTTGTCAAGAGGCCTGGTTTCACCGTCTATAGTTACCTGTCTTTCCTCCATACATTCCAAAAGGCTTGATTGAGTTCTGGGAGTAGCTCTATTGATCTCATCTGCCAGGAGAATATTTGAAAAAACAGGCAGTTTAAGGATTTGGCAAGGGTTTTAGCCAGTAAGGTTTTACCCATGCCAGGGACATCTTCTAAAAGAATATGTCCGGAAGTGATTAGTGCAATTAGTGAAAGGTCAATTATTTCATCTTTTCCTACAATTACTTTGCTAATGTTCTGTTTAATCTTTAATGCCATTTCTTTTATTTTCATAGTTTCCATATCGGCACAGCTCTTTGCAACTGGCACCATAATTGACCAAATTCCTATTTACTCAGGCACAATAAAGTGGTATAATTGTATTAGAGATATGCTGTTTGTATAAATTTTATTTTATTGGGATTATTTCACTTCAAAAACATCAAAGAGAAAATTTCCTTTGAATTACATCAAAAATAACTTTCCTTGCGTTTTCCAATGGTTATTTTTAGCTTGCTCCTAAGGGTCAATGCTGTTTGTTCTTTACTTTGCCAAATTCAAGATTTTAACATTTTTACATATCAATCGAGTTTCAACATAATTTTTAAATATATTTAATTTTTTTTATTTATTTAATTTGAATTCCTATTTTCTATTAGTCGGTTAAGCCTAAAAAAATAAGTTCTTAGGAGGAATTAATTATGTCCAAGAGAAGATTGTTTACATGGCTTATATGCTTTGTTTTCTTCTTTGTACAATTCGGAGGCTTCTTCAACATGGCTCCTTTTTTTGACAGCAAGGTTCACGCTGCCACAAATTCACTTCAGGTACAGTTTTTCAACAATAATAAATCTGGACCTTCCATAGTTGTGTATCCTCAGTTCAAAATAACCAATACCGGTACAAACTCAATAAGCTTTTCCGATATTAAATTGAGGTATTACTATACTATAGATGGTGAATTCCAACAGCAATTTTATTGTGACTGGTCAACATTGTCAATAAGTAATATTACCGGAAAATTTGTTAAAATGCCCAACCCTCAATCGGATGCCGATTATTATTTTGAACTGGGATTTAACTCTTCAGCAAGCTTTGAAGCAGGAAGCTCAATAGTTATCCAGACAAGGTTTACAAAAATGGATAATAATTCCTATAATCAAAATAATGATTATTCTTTTAATAATTATGCAACGAATTATGTTGACTGGACAAAAGTAACAGCACATATTGGAGGCAATCTGGTTTGGGGGCAAATACCGGGAGGTTCATCAAATATTGTTTCAACTCCTGTGCCTTCATATACAAAAACCCCAACTCCTACCCCAACTCCAACACCATATACATGGATAACCCAGAGGAGTGCTTTTTCGAGAATAGAAGCAGAAAACTATAATATCCTTAACTCTGGAACCATGCAGTCAATAAGTTTAGGTAATGGTCAATACAGTATGGGATATATTTTTGGCGGGGACCATATGATATACAATTCAGTGGACTTTGGAAGCACTGGGGCAATCTCGTTTAAGGTAAATGCTGCATTTAACTACCAGGCAATAGCTACAATAGACATAAGATTATATAATCTAAACGGTCCGAAATTGGGAACAGTTACAATAGGGCCTACAGGTAACTGGAATATTTACCGTGTGAGTTCCTGTAATATATCTCGAGTTACGGGAATAAACGATATTTGTTTGGTATTCTCGGGAGGTGTGGATATTGACTGGTTTACTTTTTCAACAGATGTAGCACCAACGCCAACCCCGACTCCCATTCCTACTAAAACGCCAACTCCCACTCAGACCCAAACACCTACACCAACTAACGTACCAAATGCTACTCCAACAACAGCACCAAGCTATTCACCAACTCCTACTAAAACACCAACGCCAACTCCGACCAATACACCAACTCCGACCAATACACCAACATCAACCCCGACCCCAACTCCAACTGCTACACCAACACCAACTATATCGGCAACCCAGAATAGTGCTTTTTCAAGGTTGGAGGCCGAAGACTACAGTAGTTTTAATGGTGCAAGCATTCAAAAGATAACCACTACAAATGGAGGAAGCGGTGTCGGGTATATTAATAACGGCAACTATCTTGTTTATAGAAATATCAACTTCGGAAGCGGAGCAACATCATTCAAGGCTTTTATTGCAACAGCAAATTCTATGAATATTCAGATAAGACTAAACAGTGTATCAGGTACACTTTTAGGCACCTTGAATTTAACATCAACAGGGGGCTGGAATACATATGCAGAGAAAACATGCAGCGTTACCAGTGTAGGAGGAACCTACGACCTATATCTCGTGTTCTCAGGCTCTGTAAATATTGACTGGTTTATGTTCTCAGGGGGAAGTACTACTGCTCCGACTTATACTCCAACTACATTTCCGGTAAGTACTCCAACAAAGGCGTCTACATATAGCCCAACAAATACATCTTTACATACTCCTACAAAAACGCCGACAAACACACCTACAAGTGTACCTACAAGTACTCCAACACCAACTAAAGTCTTACCAACACCAACCATGCAAAATATTGCATTGAATAAAATGGCAATATCAGATTCACAATATTATAATTACAGTACAGGAAACAATAACGGTTTCTATCCCGGATATAATCCTTATCAAGGATTTGGATACGGGTATAACCCAAATCCACCAGCAAATAGTTTCTTTGCAGGCTATGCAGTTGATGGAAATGCTTCGACAAGATGGTGTGCTGCCAATGATGACGCAGGTCACTATCTGCAAGTAGACCTGGGTGGATTTTATAATATAGCAGGTACTGAAGTTTTTTGGAAGAAGGATTTAGGAAAGATATACAGGTACAAAATAGATGTATCATCAAACAGCATTAATTGGATTATGAAGGTTGATAGATCAAATAATACAGAATCTGATGATGTTCAATCAGATTATTTCCTGGCAAATGGCGTGCGCTATGTGCGTATTACGGTAACTGGAATGCCAAATGGAGCTTGGGCAAGCATATACGAATTTAAAGTGTTTAAAAATAACAACACTATTGCAACAGTTGCACCCCCCCAGAAAGTTTCTACACCGACAAAAACTCCTACACCTGCACCAACAAATACTCCTAGTGCATCCAACAGCCATACTCCACAACCTACCGGTACATTGGCAAGTGCTCCAACAACTTCCGGTATTACTCCTACTCCCACAGCTACACGCACAACGACACCCGCAGCTACCCCCACACCTGCAGTTATAGATGATGAGCTGCCTTCTCCTGAACCACCGGATAGTGTAGTGGCTAACTTAGTACCTGCGGTTCCTGAGGATGTAAAAATTTTGGACATTTCACGCGTGATAACTACAAATGTGATTCCGTCATTGAAGCCATTTGATACTCAAAACCTTCAGTATTCACTGGGAAGTGATGTAGAAATTCAAGCCCAGGAAAAAAACAAGGAAATTATATTGGCACTGGATACCTCTGCAAGTATGGGAGCATCCAATGGCTCGGAACCATTCAATGATGACATTTTCAAATATACACTTTTTGCCGGGGAAACTGATACTTCATTAGATAAGAGAAAACAACTATACTTTGAATCTTCAGGTATAAAAGTAAAAGGCAGTGTCCATTCCAATAGCAAAATAAATATTGAAACTTCATGGGACTCATCAACTTTTGAGGGCGATATTGAAGCTGTTTCATCGTTATTTGCAACATATGGCAGTTCTAAATTTATAGGCGGAACCCTTTCAGGAAGTTCTGTTTCTGCCGAAGGTTGTGCATTGAATAACGGAGCATCTACTAAAGTCCCAGGCAATGTATCTGTAATAAAGGGTATGGCTTCTATTCCTCTTGATTCACTAAAGCAGAATGCTCAGGAACGTGGTGTGTATTATCCATCTCCCACAGTGGCACCAACTGGACAAACATTAAACTTTGACTCTCCGGTCTATGCCGAAAAATCACTGATAATCTCAGTTGACTCATATAAAGGAACTGGGTTAGTTGCAGCAAAGGAGAAGATTACCATTCAAGGAACTAATGTATCTCAAGATGCAGGCTCGTCAATGTGTATATATTCAGGTGGTGACGTAGAAATACAATGTAACAACGGAAGTATGAACGGAATCATATATGCTCCTAACGGCAATGTATATCTAAGTGGCTCAAACTTTACAATAAATGGAAAAATTATTGCAAAGTCTATCACATCCTGTACATATGGAATTAATATAATAGACCAAGGATATTCTAATATAGTTGCAGAACTTAAAGAGTACTTTGACTCTAGCCTCCTAGAGGAAAAAGAGGCAGCAAAAGCGTTCATCGATAGATTTGCCGGAACCGATACTAGAATTGGTATTATCAGTTACGCAAAAACTGCAGTTGTAGCTATGGACTCATATAATAATGCATTGTTCTCTTTATCACGACCGGCTAATGTTGCATTTCTGAAGGCATATATTGATAGGTTGAAACCTCAGAGTGAATTTTTAGAAGGAACAAGTACTCCGATGAGAAATATTGGAGATGGAATGCGAAGGGCTTATTATATACTTGACAATTCACCTGATATTAACGCATCAAAGTTTGTTGTAGTTTTTGCAGATGGAGCAGCAAATGTAAGAACAATAGATGATCCTTATACCAATAACCCATTTATTATTGACGGTGATGCACAGTATGTAGCAGTTGACCTTCCACCGCCTGCACCAATGCTGGGAACTGCAGGAGGTTATGCATCATACATTGGCGGTATGATGAGAAGTAACTATCATAAAATATACTTTGTCAGCATGTCGGGTGCAGTTACGCAATTGGAAAACATAGCTGTGGAGAGCGGATCAAGCATAACATCAGGTTCTAACCATTGCTATATTAATATAGCACCTCAAACTATATTAAGTGTTACACTTGCAGCTGCTACGAGCGTTGATAATGATGTGCAGTATTTAGAATATGCTGATGATTTGCAGTTTTCTATGGCCTCATTCAACGAAATCTTTCCTGCAGGAGTTACAGTAGTGTCAGTTGCTGCACCATATGATTATTTCACGATTACCAAGATAGATTCGGGCCCTAACAAAGGTAGGTATCAGGTCAGTGCAAATATTAACGGGCTGGTACTGCATAAGATTAGCCAAGGAAGTAATGGTTTTGCCAAATATAAGCTTATGGCTCAGAAAATAAGTATAAATGAAAACGGTAATATATCTATTTCCCTTCAACCTGTTGACAAAATCGTTATTAAAGTGAAATATTCATCAAAATCAGGACCCGTTAAAAAGGTTTCAAATAAACTATTCTACTCGGAAGTAAATTTCAACAACAACCAGGTTGAGTACACTGACTATTTCGGTAATAGCGGGTCGGCCGGTGCAGAGAATTACCAGCAAAGACTATACATATCACCGGATGTAATGTGATTATGATAAATACAAAAAGGTAATAGGTTATCTGAGAACAAAATCAAATAATCAAGTAAAACCCCGGTATTTACCGGGGTTTTACTATGTATGGAAGTAATTTTATTTCCTGTTTGCTTGATTTATAATGCAGGGTAACTTTCAGCAGTTGCACTGAAGTGTTTGGCCACTATCAAAACGTCTGCCATGTTGACAGCATTATCTTTGTTTAAATCGGCCACGGCATTGTAATTAGTGTCTTGTGATGTGCTGCCGAAATATTTGCCTATTTGGAGAACATCTGCCATATTTATTACACCATCCTGAGAGATATCTCCAGCCCAGACTTCTACAGGAGCTGCAGCACTTCCCAGTCCCGTGCCGGAAATCTTTACATTGTTGATTTCTCTGGTAAGATATCCAGGTTTACTGATTTTTACAGATACCTCAGTTGCAGTCTCAGGTATATTTGTTAATTCAAAATAACCATTATTGTCAGTTAAGGCAGATGTACCTTCAGTTTCTACTGTGAAATTTGCTTTCATATCTGGTGATGCACTTTCAAAACCTGGCTTTACGTATCCGATAAGTTTTTTTGTGGGCTTTGCCCCAACAAATGTAGTTACTGATTTTGCAGGCAAATTGCCTGTAAAACTTGATCCGCTTACTGCTATATTTGAACCTTCAGCTAAATTTTGAGTTGCAGAAGTTGTGTATGGTGTAACTGATGAAGCAGAAAAACCTTTCATATCAAATGTTACTGATTGATTTGATGAGCCGTTATTTATGGCAACTACTGCAAACTCACCGGTAGCCGGATCTTTGTATGCAGTTACATATACACCTGATACAGGATTTGCTGTAGCGGAAAATCTTTGCCACCCGGGCCTTATAAATCTTGCATACTGTCCAATGGTATAAAGTCTTTTGGCAACGGTATAAGTCTTTGAACTCATGTTCATTTGAATCAAGCCTTCCCCATTATGGGTTTTGTAGCATGCACCCCACCAGTAACTCCATGAATTTCCCTGGGTTATAGTCATAAAATCATGAACTTCTTTTGACCATTTCAAGCCATCATCGATTGTAATATCATTACCATTCATATCTGACACTTCTGTCATCCAAATACCTTTTCCCTTTGACTTTGTAGTAGGGAATGCTACATATGTAGAACCATAATTATGACAGCCAACGATATCGGTTCTTTTAGATGCAGTAGCATCATTGAGGCTGTCTATAGCAAAGGATTCGGTACATGCCATGGGTTCTCCCATAATAACTTTTGCAGTTATATTTTCTTTATCAAAAGTTGGTACCAGATAATCCTTCATAAATGTTTTAAATTGAGCTGATGACCATGTGCATGAAGAATAGTTGGTTTCCAGGTTAGGCTCATTTGAGATTCCTATATGCGTAATTTCAACTCCGAATTTAGACTTGTAGTTTTTTATATGTTCAGCTAAATAGGTTGCATAAGCTTGATATTTATCTGCTTTAATAGTTCCCCTTGATGTAGAACCGTTTGATTTCATCCAGGCTGGAGGACTCCACACTGTATAAAGCAATTTATTAACTCCATACTCATCCCGGATGGTCCTATACATAGCTATCTGGTCATCGTTTGATTCTTTCCAGTCCCATGTTGTTTCAGAAGGCTGCATTGTCTTATTGGGTCCATCTTCTGCATTTCCCCAAGTTCCGCCATCACCAAGTATTGAACGGAAGATGGAGAAACCTGCACCTTTAGTTGTTGAGAATAATAAATCGTAGATCTCTTTTTGTTTAGTAGATCCTAAAAGGGCAATATTATTTGATTGATGAAAGGCTTCAGAAACACCAAATCCGTCAATAGTCTGATTATTGACCCCCCAGTCAAGAGTAACTGTAGATGCAGCATACAGGTTAGCAGGTAGAGACATGACCAGTACAAGCACCAATATCGTTGCAATACTTGTAAAACGAATCACTTTTTTCATACAAAAATCCCCCTCAGTATTTTTTATTTATATATAGTTTTTGTTTATACGGGGTATGGATGAAGGAATTGTACATGAATATACTATAGAAAATTATTCCTTCATTACAAAATTCGCATTAAATAACTTTTTAGGTACAAAATTTCTAAGCTGTTTTGTAAACAAAAATAAACAAGGCTTCACTGTTGATTATAATAAAAATACAGCAGAAAAGAAAGGCTTTTCTATCATACCAATATAAAGCATAAAATGATCAAATTATTCAATTTATTTCTTTAATGTATTGAAGTACAATAAAAATATATGGCAAAATAAGTGTAAAAAACTGGTATGAGTATTAACGACATATCTATTCTATAGGGGGGACGAAATGAAAAGAATAATCGTATTTATCCTGCTTGCCATTTTTATGGCTGGCATTATACCGCAGCCGGTTTTGGCTGCAGAATCCAATTTCAACTATGTCGATGCATTTGCAAAATCAATTCTATTCTATGAGGCAAACTGGTGCGGACCTGATGCCGGAAACAACAGAATTAAGTGGCGGGGACCGTGTCATGTGGAAGACGGAAAAGATGTAGGACTCGATTTGACGGGAGGTTTTCACGATTGCGGAGACCATGTAAAATTCGGCCTTCCGCAGTGTGCATCTGCTTCTACACTAGCATGGGCTTACTATGAATTCAAAGATGTCTTCATTGCCAAGGGGCAAGACGAGTATATGCTTAATGTTCTAAAGCATTTTTGCGATTACTTTATAAAATGCTTCCCAAACAAGACTACTTTTTACTACCAGTGTGGTGACGGCGATGTGGATCATCAATATTGGGGGCCTCCGGAACTCCAGACAAATGACAGGCCAACTTATTATGCTGCAACACCTTCAGATCCCGGTTCCGATGTGGCGGGTGATGCGGCTGCTGCATTGGCACTAATGTATTTGAACTACAAGGACAGGGATAAGGAATATGCAGATAAATGCCTAGCTTATGCAAAAGACCTGTATACCTTCGGCATGACTTACAGGGGAAACAGTAAAGCACAAAGCTACTATCTTCCCAGGACCTATCTGGATGAACTTATGTGGGGATCAATCTGGCTTTATGTTGCTACAAATGATATCAAATACATGGAAAATGTGGACAAGCTTATGGTTGAGAAGGGAATTACAGGGGGAAACTCATTTAATGACAATTGGACCCAGTGCTGGGATTATGTTTTGACAGGAGTATTTACCAAGCTAGCTACACTTTCAACCAATCCCTTGTATAAAGAAATCGCTGAAGACCATTTGGATTACTGGCAGAATAGATTAAAGTCTTCTCCCGGAGGCATAAGATTTTTAGATAGCTGGGGTGTTTGCAAGTATCCGGCAGCAGAGAGTATGGTTCAGCTGGTTTATTATAAATATACTGGTGACAAGAGTTGCCTTGACTTTGCAAAGAGTCAGATAGACTATATCCTCGGCAAAAATCCCAATAATATGTCTTATGTGGTCGGTTTTGGGGATAATTATCCCAAATTTCCTCACCACAGAGCAGCAAGCGGAAGACTTGAAGGACCGCCTGCAGATGAAACAAAGTTATCACCTGAAAGGCATATATTATATGGTGCTCTTGTGGGAGGAGCAGATATCAATGATGAATACCATGACAATGTAGACGAGTATGTGTATTCTGAAACCGGACTGGATTATAATGCAGGTTTGGTTGGGGCATTGGCAGGTATGTCTAAATATTTTGGGCAGGATCAGATGCCTGGAGAAACTCCAGGTATTGAAGGAGAACCGCCTCAATACTATTCAGATGCCAAAATTTACGAAGAAGATTCATGCGGTGTTACAGTTGATCTTAATTTATATAATATTATAACTTCACCTCCCCAATATGAGCCTGGTTTATCCTGCAAATATTTTGTGGATTTATCCGAGTATGCCGGTGCGAATATCGATATGAAAAAATTTGTTACAAAAGTGTACTATTCTCCTGCTGATGCCCAAATATCATCACTGCAGCCGTGGGACAAGGATAGGAATATATATTATGTAGAAATAACTTTTCCCAAACCGGTATATGCCAGAACTTATGTGCAGTTTGCCGTTTACTATTATGAAAACAAACTCTGGAATTCTTCCAATGATTTTTCACATGAAGGTATAGGCAATAAATATAAAACATTGGAAAATATCCCGATATATAAAGACGGTGTCCAGGTTTCAGGGAGAGATCCGGCAGGTGGAAAACCTTCCGTTTCGCCATCTCCTACACCTAAGCCTTCGGAAACAAAAGGGTTTAAGGTTTCAGGTTATGTTTTGCCGGATTTTCTTAAGAGTTCCGAAGCTGCGGCAGCTTCAAAAGCAGGGTTTAAAGTGGAAATTTCAGGTACAGCCCTCGCAGCTTTAACTAACCAATACGGTTATTTTGAAATAGCAAATGTGCCACAAAATGCTTCGAGTTACACAGTTAAGGTAAGCAAACCGGCATACCTGTATCGTGAACTTGCAGGCATATCTGTTACAAAGAATGTAGAAATAAGTACAATGAGTTCGCCTGTAAGCATGTGGGCGGGAGATATGGTGATAAACGGCAAACAGGATGGTGTAATTAACATGTCTGATGTAATAGAGGTTGCAAAGCACTTTGGAAGCACTTCTGGAGATGGAAAATATATTGAAAGTCATGATTTAAACATTGACGGTGCCATAAACATAAATGACGTAATCATCATTGCAAGACATTTTAGTAAAACATCTGGAGATTATCAATAGAGATTATATATAAATAGATTGATTTATTTTGGGAGGTTTAAAATGAATGCACTAAAGGGACGGAAGATGAGCTTTTTAAAAAGCCGGGTCTTGATGCCAGTCATATTGATTGGGATTCTTATTGCCGGACAGACCTTCATTTCAAGTTCAGTATTTGCAGCGGCTACACCTGCACCTTCAACTGCACAGGCGAACTTTACGCCTGCTCCCGGCTGGGAGAATTATAGTCACTTTAACTTTGCAGAAGCCCTGCAAAAGTCAATTTATTTTTACGATGCTGAAAAGTGTGGTGCTGCAGCGGGAAACGGACCAATTGAGTGGAGAGGTGCTTGTCATGTGGGAGACGAGAAAATTCTACTATCCAATACATCCCTCTCAAAATCCTTCATTGAAAAGTATAAAAGCATTCTAGATCCCGATGGAGACGGGGCTGTCGATGTGCACGGAGGGTTCCATGATGCAGGGGATCATGTAAGGTTCGGCCTTCCACAGAGCTATGCGGCAGGTACTCTTGGCTGGGGCTTTCTGGAATTTAGAGATGAGTTCAAAAAACTAGGACAGGAAGAGCATATGCTGGAGATTTTAAAATACTTTACAGATACATTCTTACGCTGCTCTTTTCTTGATAAAGATGGAAAATTGATCGCATTCTGCTATATGGTAGGCGAGGGAGATTTAGACCATTCCTACTGGGGACCACCGGAACTATATCCAGCCAATATCCCAAGGCCTGCTGATTTTGCCACCGCTGAAACTCCCGGAAGTGATGTATGTGCCAGTACAGCTGCTGCTCTTTGTTCATCATATATGATTTTTAAGGATTCCAATCCGGAATATGCAAAGAAGTGCCTGGCTGTTGCAACGGCCATGTATGATTTTGCAAAGAAATACAGAGGGAAGCATAACGGTGATGGGTACTATACATCGGCTTATGATGAAGATGAGCTGGCTTGGGCTGCAGTATGGCTTTACGAATGCACAGGTGATATGAATTATGTAAGAGAAATAGACTCAATCGACGACAAAGGTTACTATACAGGATATATTAAAAGGATAATACCTGAGAATTTCAACACAAATACCTGGTACAATTCATGGACCCACTGCTGGGATGTAGTTTGGGCAGGAGTGTTTTTAAAGCTAAACGCTTTATTACCCGATGATGAGAGATGGGATTTCTTTGCACGGTGGAATATAGAATATCATTCGGCAGGCCAGGCAAAACATGTAGACCCCAACGATCACAATTATGATACAACATCACCAGCTGGATATATAATGATTAACGGCTGGGGCTCTGCCCGTTACAACACGGCTGCCCAATTATGTGCACTTGTGTACCAGAAACACCATCCCGAAAGGACGGATTTCGGCGATTGGGCTAAAGGCCAGATGGAATACATTATGGGAAGGAACCCTATGGGGTATTCGTATATTGTTGGCTACGGCTATGAGAGAGGTTTGCCCTTTGCAAAGCATGTTCACCATAGAGCGGCTCACGGATCAAAAACATTAAGTATGCTGGAACCACCGGAGCACAGGCATATTTTATGGGGAGCACTTGCCGGAGGGCCTGATAAACAGGATTATCACCAGGACGTAACAACCGACTTTGTTTATAATGAAGTTGCCGTTGACTATAACGCCGCTTTTGTGGGAGCGTGTGCAGGGCTTTATAAATATTACGGAAAAGGGCAGGAGCCGATACCCAACTTTCCTCCTAAGGAGCCCAAACAGGATGATTATTACTGCGAGTCACGTATAGAACGGGAAAATATTGAAAGTACACAGATTGTATTGAAATTGCACAACGAATCCAGCCAGCCTCCTCATTATGAAACGGGAATGATGATAAGGTATTTCTTTGATATCAGTGAGCTTTTAGAAAGCGGCCAAAGTATAGAGGATGTGGTATTTGCTGTTGAATATGACGAACAGATTTCACTTCAGGATGATCCCATTGAATATAGAGGGCCATTTAAATGGGATGATAATGGAACCTATTATTATGAATTTGATTGGAGCGGCAGAAAAATTTACGGAGATAGGGAACTGCAAATTTCCATGAGGGCAAAACAGGACTCCAATTACGCTACTCACTGGGATCCATCCAATGACTATAGCAGAAAAAATGTAACTGGCACTTATGCAATAAACAAAAATGTGCCTGTATATCTAAATGGCGTAAAGGTATACGGAGAAGAGCCACCCAAAAAGGCTGCCACACCTACTCCTACAATGGACCCTAGGGTGACTCCAGACAATAATGCTTCAATTAAAGTAATATACAAGGGCACAATAGATGGTTCCCTTAAAAATACAATAAGGGCTGCAATAAATATAAAGAATACCGGAGCTACCCCGATAAGTTTGTCTGATGTAAAGGTCCGCTATTGGTTTACAAGTGACAATAGTGATAATAACACCTTTACATGTGAGTATGCGCTTATAGGAACGGAAAAGGTGACGGGTAATTTCTTCAATATAGATAATGCTGTAGCCGACGCCGATACCTATTGCGAAATTGGATTTACAAAGGATGCCGGCAAAATTGTACCAGGCGGAAGCAGCGGAGATATACCTTTTAGAATTGAAAGTACGTCAAATTATGATCAGACAAATGACTATTCTTTTGATTCGAATATAACAAAAGAATTTAGTGATAACAAAAAAATAACTGCATATGTAAATGGCACATTAAAATATGGTGTTGAGCCTGTGACAATAATAAAGCCTACTCCTTCCGGATATAAGATATCGGGGTATATTGAGCCCAATTTTTCAATTTCTTCATCAGGTGCTGAAAAAATAAAGGAAGGCTTTAAGGTGGAGCTGCTTGATGACGGTGGATATGTGACTACGGATAAGAATGGCTACTTTGAGATAAACGGTGTTCCATCGGGTAAAAGCTATACTTTAAGGATTACTAAAGCAAGCTATTTACTGAGGGAAATAAGGAATATAGTTGCAAATGATAATATTGTCATTGGAACTTTAAGTTCTCCAGTAGTTATGTGGGCAGGTGATATGTTAAGAAACGGAATTCAGGACAATGCCATAAATATGGCGGATATAATAGAATTTGCAGCATGCTTTAATGCAACGAAAGATAGTGCCAATTATAAGATAGATATAGACCTAAATAAAGACGGTGCTATAAACATGAGCGACATAATTATAGTTGCAAAGTGCTTTAATAAAGTATCAGCTGATTACCCGGTCGTCTAGATGATCATGATTATGTGATATGTTGTTGATTTATTTTATTTATTTGTTTAATAGTTTATTAATTTTAATGATATTATATAAATTTATTCTATGGGAGGTTTAAAATGATTACAACAAATGAAAGGAAAAGAAACTATTCTAAAAGCCATAGCTGGCTATCAATCCTGTTGACTCTAATATTGATTGCAGGGCAGATCTTTACATCCGGTATTGTATTTGCGGAAGCACCACCTGCCACTTTTACGCCTGCTCCCGGGTGGGAGAATTATAACCACTTCAACTTTGCCGAAGCTTTGCAAAAGTCACTTTATTTTTATGACGCGGAAAAATGCGGTGCTGCGGCAGGTTATGACAAAGGTGGAAAGCTTGAGTGGAGAGGCTCCTGTCATGAGGGGGATGCGAAAATTCCTCTTCAATATACATCCCTTTCCAAGGAGTTTTTGGGGAAGTACAAGAGCATAATTGATCCTGATGGAGATGGTACAGTAGATGTACATGGCGGGTTTCATGATGCAGGTGACCATGTTAGGTTTGGTCTTCCTCAGAGCTATGCGGCCGGTACATTAGGATGGGGATTCAATGAATTCAGAGACTCCTTCAAGGCTATAGGAGAAGAAGAGCACATGATAGAACTTTTAAGGTACTTTACCGATACATTTTTACGCTGCTCTTTTCTCGATAAGGATGGAAGTTTGATTGCATTTTGCTACATGGTAGGCGAAGGTGATGTTGACCATTGCTACTGGGGACCGCCGGAACTATATCCTGAAGAATATTCCAGGACTAGGCCTGCGGATTTTGCAACCTATGATTCTCCGGGTAGTGATGTTTGTGCCAGTACTGCTGCGGCACTTTGCACCTCATATATGAATTTCAAGGATGAAGACCCGGCATATGCGAAAAAATGCCTTGATGTCGCAAAGGCTATGTATGATTTTGCAGTAAAATACAGAGGAAAACATAAAGGTGACGGTTACTACACCTCGGATTATGATGAGGATGAACTGGCTTGGGCTGCGGTGTGGCTCTATGAGTGTACCGGAAACATGAAATATATAAATGATATAAACGCTGTTGACCAAACTGGAAATTATACCGGATATATGAAAAGGATAATACCTGACACTTTTAAACAGAATGTCTGGTATAATTCATGGGTACATTGCTGGGATGCAGTATGGGGAGGAACATTTTTAAAACTCAACCAGTTATTTCCTGAAAATCAATTGTATGATTTTATCGCAAGCTGGAATGTGGAGCATTTGTCAGGTGGGGTAGCAAAACATAAAGACCCAAAGGATACAAATTATTACAAAACGTCACCTGCAGGATATACAATGATAAACGGCTGGGGATCAGCCCGTTATAATGCTGCCGCTCAGTTATCCGCACTTGTATACATGAAAAACCATCCCGAAAGAACGGATTTCGGCAAGTGGGCTAAAGGTGCCATGGAATACATTATGGGAAGAAATCCAATGGGTTATTCCTATATAGTTGGATATGGCTATGAGAAAGGGTTGCCTTTTGCAAAACATCCGCACCATAGAGCAGCTCATGGATCAAAAACAAATAGTATGAATGATCCGGAAGAACACAGACATATTTTATGGGGAGCACTGTCGGGAGGACCGGACTTAAATGATTATCATATAGACTCAACCACCGAGTATGCTTACAATGAAGTTGCCGTTGACTATAATGCTGCCTTTGTCGGTGCTTTGGCAGGCTTGTACAAATATTACGGCGAGGGACATGAGCCGATACCAAATTTCCCTCCTAAGGAGCCAAGAACTGACGATTACTATTGTGAGGCAAAAGTGGCGAGGGAAACGGAAGACAGCACACAAGTCGTTATAAAACTTCATAATGAATCCAGTCAGCCTCCGCATTATGAAACAGGAATGATGGCAAAATATTTCTTCAATATAAGCGAACTTATAGAAAACGATCAAACTATAGATGATGTGATTTTTTCCATTGAATATGATGAACAGATTTCCATGCAGCAGGAGCCTATTGAATTAAGAGGCCCTTTCAAATGGGATGATGCAGGAACATACTATTATGAATTTGATTGGAGCGGAAAAAAAATATATGGAGACAGGGAACTGCAAATTTCCTTCAGAGTAAAGCAGGATAAGAATTACACGACTCACTGGGATTCTTCAAATGACTACAGCAGAAAGAATCTTACAAATGAATATGTTATATATAAAAATGTGCCTGTATATCTAAATGGTGTGAAGGTATATGGAGAAGAGCCTCCAAAGTTGGTTCCGACACCTACCCCGACAAATAACCCTAATGTGACGCCTGCAAATAATGCCTTAATCAAGGTTTCGTACAAACGTGGGAAAGAGGATATGACTAAAAATACAATTAGGTCTACAATAAATATCAAGAACACAGGGACTGTACCTGTAGATCTAGCTAATGTAAAGGTTCGCTATTGGTTTACAAATGACGGCAGCGAACAAAACACTTTTGTATGTGAATATGCCGTTTGCGGAACAGCAAATGTAACCGGAACTATATTCAAAATAGATAATCCTGTAGCTGCTGCAGACTCCTATTGCGAAATTGGATTTACAAAGGAAGCAGGTAAAATTCCACCGGGAGGAAGTTCTGGAGACATACCATTTAGAATCGAAAGCAGTGCGTCAAATTATGACCAGACAAATGACTATTCCTACAACTCCAGTATGACAGAGCTTGGGGACAATAGTAAGATTACTGCCTATGTACAAGGTGCTCTGAAATTCGGGATTGAGCCTGTTGAATTAAAACCGACTCCTTCTTCTGGATACAAGGTTTCGGGATATGTAATACCGGACTTTTCATTTACGGCAGTAAACAGTGAAAAATTAAAGGAAGGTTTTAAGGTAGAACTTGCTAATGGCAAATTTGCAACTACAGACAAGAACGGCTATTTCGAAATAAGTGGTGTTTCTGCAGCTAAAAGCCATACTTTAAGAATTTCTAAAGAAAGCTATTTATTGAGGGAATTAAAAAATATTGTTGTAAACGACAATACTGTAATTGGAACGGTAAGCAGCCCATTAGTTATGTGGGCGGGTGATATGGTCAGGAACGGAGTTCAGGATAATGCTATAAACATGGCGGATATAATGGAGTTTGCAACATGCTTTAATGCTACCGCCGATAATGCTAAATACAAGGAAGGTGTAGACCTGAATAAAGACGGTGCAATAAACATGAGTGACATAATAATTGTTGCAAAGC
Source organism: Pseudobacteroides sp. (assembly GCF_036567765.1). Lineage (NCBI taxonomy): Bacteria > Bacillati > Bacillota > Clostridia > Eubacteriales > Oscillospiraceae > Pseudobacteroides > Pseudobacteroides sp. Next base: position 111,483 of record NZ_DATCTU010000121.1, on the reverse strand, counting down.
ATTTTAATAATGTATCATCAGATTATCCTGCTATTTAAATTTAAGGACATTAGGGAGGCTTTGTGATGAAAAGAATCAGCAAATTCTTTTTGGTTTTATTTGTTTTGGTATGTATTATACCGAAAACTCCGGTGTCAGCAGCAGAGACAAATTTCAACTATGTAGATGCATTTGCAAAATCCATTTTGTTTTATGAAGCAAGCTGGTGCGGACCTGATGCCGGAAACAACAGGATTAAGTGGCGTGGACCATGCCATATTGAAGATGGCAAGGATGTGGGACTCGATTTAACAGGAGGTTTCCATGACTGCGGAGACCATGTCAAATTCGGCCTGCCCCAATGTTATTCAGCTTCGGCTCTTGCATGGAATTATTATGAGTTTAAGGATGTTTTTATTGATAAGGGCCAGGATAAGTATATGTTAAATATACTCAAGCATTTTACTGATTATTTTTTGAAGTGTTTCCCGAACAAAACTACCTTCTATTACCAGTTTGGTGAGGGGAATACAGACCATGCCTATTGGGGGCCTCCTGAGCTTCAGACATATAACAGGCCAACTTATTTTGTTGCTACACCTGAAAAACCAGGGTCGGATGTAGCAGGTGATGCGGCCGCTGCTTTAGCTCTTATGTACCTAAATTACAAGGACATAGATCTAAAATATGCCGAGAAGTGCCTGGCAGCAGCAAAGGATTTATATGATTTCGGTATAACCTATAGAGGAAACAGTGAAGCACAAGGGTTCTATGTACCTTCAGGTTATTACGATGAACTCATGTGGGGTGCCACCTGGCTTTACATTATCACAAACGACAAGAGGTATATGGATGATATTTATAAGCTTATGAATGAAAAAGGTATGGGCGGAGATAATGAGTATCAGGATCACTGGACCAACTGCTGGGATTATGTGTTTTCCAGCACATTCCTGAAGCTTTCTCAAATTTCAGATGATCCTAAATTCAAGAGAATAGCTTTAGAGCATATGGATTACTGGATGAATACTGTAAAGACTACTCCAGGTGGGCTCAAATGGCTGACTGGCTGGGGCGTGTGCAAGTATCCTGCGGCAGAGAGTATGATTATGCTTGTACATTACAAGAATACGGGTGAGAAGAAGTACCTTGACTTTGCGAAAGGCCAGATTGACTATATTCTGGGTAAAAACCCCAAGAAAATGTCTTATATGGTTGGGTTTGGAGACAACTATCCCAAGTTCCCTCATCATAGAGCGGCAAGTGGAATGCTTGAGGGCTGGCCGGGAGATGAAACAAAGCAAGCACCTGAAAGGCATATTCTATATGGTGCTCTCGTAGGGGGTGCTGATGCAAATGATGAATATATTGATGATGTGGAAAAGTATGTATACACAGAGACGGGATTGGACTATAATGCAGGTCTTGTGGGGGCTCTTGCAGGATTAAGCAAATACTACGGGGATGGGCAGGTACCGGAAGAAACACCGGGTATTGAAGGAGAACCGCCTCAATATTATGCTGAAGCCAGAGTAACAAAAGAAGACAATCAGGTGTCCGAGGTTGAAATTTGGATGCATAATATTTTGACTTCACCTCCTCAATATGAAACCGGATTATCCCTTAAATACTTTATCGACTTGTCGGAATTTGGTCCTGGAAAGGTAAATTTGTCAACGTTTATGCAAAATGCATATTGGTCTCCCAATGGGGCCAAAATGTCCCCAATCAAGCCCTGGGATGAAGCTAAAAACATCTACTATGTAGATATAACCTTCCCGGATCAGAAGCTTTATGGGAAATCCTATGTCCAATTTTTCATAGCAAACTATAACGGTACTCAGTGGAATGCATCAAATGACTACTCAAGAGCTGGGTTAAACGAGAAAAGCTTTACGATTACCCAAAACATACCCGTTTATAAAAACGGTGAACAGGTATTCGGAAAGGATCCGTCAGGCGGGACTCCATCAGTACCTCCTTCTCCTACAGCTAAGCCTACAGCGACAACAGGATATAAGATATCAGGCTTTATAAAGCCTGATATGACATTAGGAGCTGATACAGCCGGTGTATTGAGATCAGGTTTTAAGGTGGAGGTTATCGGCTCTGAATTGTCCGCTGAGACTAACCAAAACGGTTATTTTGAGATTGATAATGTTCCTCAAAATGCTGTTGGCTATACATTGAAGGTGAGTAAGAAAAATTATCTTTACAGGGAAATTAAAAATGTATTAATCGCAAAGGACGTACAGATTAGCACACAAAGCGTACCGATTATCATGTGGCCCGGAGACCTGGAGGTTAACGGTGTGCAAGACAATGCAATAAATCTGTCGGATATTATTGAGATTGCAAAACACTTTAACAGCACTTCGGGTGATGGAAAATATAAAGAGAATGGTGACTTAAATAGAGATGGTGCTATAAATATGAGTGATGTTATTATTATAGCAATGCATTTTAATAAAGTACCCGAAGATTATATGTAAAATGACAGTAATCAATATTGATTTTTGAGTTTAGCACACCATATCAGACATATGATATGGTGTGCTTTCAATTTCTCGCGATAGCGATCAAGGTTGAAAAGCTTGACTATGGTTAAATTTTTTAATCCTATCCAGATTTTGACTTTAGGTACATTATATCTCTAAAGAAAGTAAGTGAGTAACTTGCAGAAGTTGATAAATTAGGGGGATAAGCAATATGAAGGCTTCAAGATACAATTTTTTCTGGACTCTCAATGACGATGTGAAAATTGCTTTTAATAGTCTTACTTGTGCACTCGCACAAATAGATGATGAGTTTATAAATATTATAGATAATATTGAAGACATAGAGCATGAGAATCTTGAAGAAGATAAAAAGAAGCTTATTGATGAGATGCTTCGTGGAAACTATATCTTAACTGATGATGTTGATGAGTTAAAGCTGGTTGAATACAGGATGAATGAAGGAAAGTATCATGACTATGGCCTGTTTCTTACAATAGCACCAACTCTTGAATGTAACTTTAAATGCCCTTACTGTTATGAGTACCCGACAGCAGGTAAAATGAGCGATGAAACTAAGAACGCAATTCTAAGCTGGATTACTGCGGTTGCTGCAAAAAAAGGAGACATACATGTAACCTGGTATGGCGGAGAGCCTCTTATTGCAAGTGAAACTATTTTTGATTTTTCCCGGAAAGCCATTAAAATATGTGAAGAAAGCAATGTTAAATACCATGCAGGAATGGTTACAAACGGTTATTTGCTAAACGATGAGATAATAGAACAATTAATATCCTCAAATGTTAACTCGGTTCAAATAACATTGGATGGACCTCCCAATATTCATAACAAGAGAAGAATACTTAAGCTAAACGGAGAAGGTACTTTCGATGTACTTCTGTCAAACATCAAAAAGCTAAAAGCAAAGAACATATTATGTAATATAAGAATGAACGTAGATAATGAAAATTCATCTTTTGTCAAAGACCTTCTTGATATACTTAAGGAGAACAATCTTCAGGATCTGCCTCTTTCCCTTGGGAAAGTTACATCTTATACCGATGCCTGTGACCATATAGCCGAATCCTGCATGCATACCAAGCAATTTTCAGAAATAAATATCAATACCTTAAAGCTGCTACTTCAAAACCGTTTCAGAGTAAATGACAGAATGTTATACCCAAATATTATAGGAAACTACTGCGGTGCAACCCAGATGTCTTCATATGTCATAGATCCTAAGGGATATATATATATAAATGTTGGAATGATGCGGGTGTAACAGATAAATCCATTGGAAACGTTAACAGCTCTGTAAAAATAGAAGACAAGGTGAAATTGAATAATGTTAATTATATGACATGGAGTCCATTGGATTTCAGTGAATGCAGGGAATGCAAATATCTGCCCATTTGTATGGGCGGCTGTCCATATATAGGAATGAAGTATAAAAAGCCTAACTGTGAAAACTGGAAATACCAATTGGAAGAATATCTTAAAATAACGTATTTGCTAAGCAATGATTAGAATATCGCTTTAGTTATTGCTTAAAAATTTACATTTATCAGGTGGTTTTGTGAATTATAAAATAAGAAAAGCCAAAAAGCGGGATATGAGTGCAATCAATGAATTATGGTGCAAGCTATCCTATGATCAAATCAGTAAAGACCCATATTTTGACCAAAATATTGAATTTAAAGAGTATGGCAATTTAAGATTTGCAATGAGCAAAAAATATTGTGCTATATTTGTTGCCGAAGTACAAAATAAAATAGTAGGTTTTATAGAGACGGTTTTGCATCATAAAGACTATTACTTTCCCGCTGATGATTATGCATATGTGTTTCACATGTACGTTGAAGAAGATTACAGGATGGGACTGACCTTAAGTACCGATCTTGTTAAAGCCACAGAAGCATGGGCAGCATCTATGGGCTGCAGCTACTTAGAAGCTGATGTTTTGAGTCATAACACCAAAATGGAAACACTTATAAAATACTACAAGTTTAAACCTTACACGGCACGGTATGTTAAAAGGTTAAGGGAGAAATAATAATATGAAGGATTTTGCTAAAAAAATATACCTGCTGATTAAACCTTTTATAAAGTGGCAAATTATCGGGCTTATACTTACAATACTAGGTTCAGTTGCTTTGTTCGCCGCCCCGTTGGTATCGAGGCATTTGATCGACGAAGTTATACCGGCCGGATCGCTTCATAATCTTACATGGGGTCTGGTATTTTTCTTTATTGTATGTGTTCACAACCATTTATAGAATACTTTAAAAACCTTGTTTTTATTAACATTACTGAAAGAATAACACTTTCAATACGGGAAAAGCTTTTTGAAAAAATTATTCATGCACCGCTGAAATTTTTTGATTCCGTTAAAAAAGGTGAAATAATTTCGAGAGTTTTGAATGATGGTGGGGCATTAAGTTCTTTTTTGAGTAAAAAGCTTGGGATATTGTCTCTTGAAGTTCAGACCAGCCTTGATGATCTATGCACTGTTATAAATCAGTCTTGTGATAAGATTCTGCCAATTAAGGCCTTATCCCTTGAAAAACTGACTGTAAAGGAATTTAAAAGTGCATCATATAATCTACATACATCCAGCTTAAAGATTTCCAAATACAGCGTTACTCTAGGAACATTTTTATCTGTAATGGTGGTATCCTCATTATCGATAATTTACGGTTATGGAGCTTATCTAGTCATGGAAGGCTCCTTAAGTATCGGACAGGTTGTAGCTATGAGCCCGGATATTCTGGTATTAAAAAATATTAACATGAATATAAGAAACAACGAATTCGCAGCTATTGTAGGTAAAAGCGGATCAGGAAAGAGTACACTTATAAACATCTTGATGGGTTTTTACAGCATTCCGGAAGGAAAGATTTATATTGGAGGAAAAGATATAAGCAAAATGGGTGTGGAAGCCCTACGGAAAAATATCGGTTTTGTTCCGCAGCGGATTGAGCTTTTAATAAAAGCATAATGGATAACATAAGACGGGGAAGACTTGATGCTAAAGATGAGGAAGTTATTGAAGCATGCAGGAAGGTGGAGCTCCATGAAAAAATTATGAGCTTGCCTCACGGCTATGAGACAGTAATAAACGAGAATTTGAATTTTTCAGGGGGTGAAAGTCAAAAGTTGGGGATAGCAAGGGCTCTTTTGAGAAAGCCTTCTTTAATTATTCTTGATGAACCCACATCTTCATTAGATCCTCACAGTGAGAAAACAATTAAAAATATAATTGGTAAAATCAAGAACCATTGTACTGTGCTGGTAATTGCACACAGACTTACCACCATACTAAATGCTGATAGAATATTTATCCTGGAGGATGGAAAAATTGCAGATGAAGGAAGTCATGATTCCCTTATACAAAGAAATAATTTGTATTTTAATTTTGTGTCAGGTTCATTTATAAAACAATCGTTATAATCATACAAATTCATATTCTTTTCAAATTTGCCATTATTCTTTTAAGATAATTTTTAATAGCCTGTAAAAACTATAATGGGTTAAAAAAATATAATTTTGTTGGGAGGTAAGAATAATGGGTATATTGGATTTTTTCAAGAAGAAAAGTAGTGTGCCTGTGATTAATGCTGATTGCAAATCATCCGGATGTAATGAATGCGGATGTGAAAGTTTTGACGTAGAGCTTGCAGATGAAATACTTTATGATAACTATTCAAAAGGTGTTACGGTTTCAACTGTAGGAGACAAAGTAAAACTGACATATAGCGGACTTCTTACGAAAAGTGGTGCTAGTGGAGTGTTTGCAGTAGTGGGCTTTGGTGACAATGATGACTGGCAGAATACTTCAACTTACCCTATGAATAGTACCAACCAACACATGTATGAATTATCAATTCCTGCAGTAGATAGCAAACAGATAAACGTAGCCTTTAAGGATGATGCAAACAATTGGGATAATAATTCAGGTGAAAATTATAGTTTTTATATCCAATAAAAAATGGGTAGCCGCATTGGCTACCCATTTTTCTAACCTAAAACACAGTCTTGGATGTTATTTGGAACTTCTGCAAAGTGACTTATTTGCATGCTGAAAGTTCCGCGGCCCTGAGTTTTGGAGCGAAGAGGTGTGGAGAACTCAAACATTTCTGATAGAGGGACATTTGCCATGATCATTTGATAGCCGGATCTTGCTTCCATTCCTTCTATTCTGCCCCTCCTCATATTGATTTCTCCAATCCCGTCACCGGTATATTCTTCCGGCACAGATACATCAACTTTCATGATGGGTTCTAAAAGTACAGGACTTGCTTTATGACATGCTTCTTTAAATGCCATTGAAGCGGCAGTTCTAAAAGCTATTTCTGAGGAATCCTCATCATGGTATGACCCGTCAATGAGGGTAACTTTTATATCGACTACACTATATCCTCCTAATACACCGTAATTCAAAGCATCTCGAACGCCAGACTCTATAGGCCCTATGAATTCCTTTGGGATAGCTCCGCCTGTAATTTTGGAAACGAACTCAAAACCGCTTCCGCGTGCTAAGGGCTCAACCTCTAACACACAGTGAGCATATTGACCGCTTCCGCCGGTTTGTTTTACCAGTTTACCTTCTGCTTTAGCTTTCTTGCGAATGGTTTCCCTGTAAGCCACCTTGGGTTTGCCAACATTGGCTGTAACGTTAAAATCAGTCTTCATGCGGTCTATAATGATCTCCAAGTGAAGTTCTCCCATTCCTTCAATTATGGTTTGACCGGTTTCTTTATCGGTATGTACCCGGAACGTAGGATCTTCTTCCGATAGTTTTTGCAATGCAATGCTCATTTTGCTTTGTTCTGCTTTTGTCTTAGGCTCAACAGCAACTGAGATCACCGGCTCGGGAAATATCATAGATTCAAGAATTACTACATTATCTTCCGAACATAGGGTGTCTCCAGTAGTTGTATCTTTTAGTCCGACTGCAGCCGCGATATCGCCTGCATAAGCCATCTCAATGTCTTCGCGGTGATTAGCATGCATTTGTAAGATCCGACCTATCCTTTCTCTTTTACCTTTTGAAGAATTATACACATAGGAACCGGCTTTTAATGTTCCAGAGTATACTCTGAAAAAGCAAAGCTTACCTATGTAAGTATCTGATATAATCTTAAATGCCAGAGCTGAGAAAGGTCCCTGATCATCGGCGGATCTTTCAATACCAGTCTCGCCATCCATTGATATACCTTTTATAGGACCAACATCTAGTGGTGATGGAAGATAATCAATCACCGCATCTAAAAGCTGCTGAATGCCTTTGTTTCTGTAAGCTGATCCGCAAAGCACCGGTGTTATGATTGCAGCAATAGTAGCTTTCCTAAGGGCCTCTTTAATCTCATCAATCGATAACATATCTCCTGAAAGATACTTTACCATAAGCTCTTCATTTTGTTCTGCAGCTGTTTCCAGTAAAACAATGCGATACTCATCTACAAGGTTCATCATATCTTCAGGTATTGAGCCTTCCTCTAAGATTTTACCCGATTCGTCCTTGTAAAAGTAGGCCTTTAATGTAATAAGGTCCACAATACCGCAGAAGGAATCTTCATTGCCAATAGGAAGCTGAAGAGGTACGGCATTTGTTTTTAACCTATTCTTCATCATGGCAACACAGTTGTAGAAATCTGCTCCTATGATATCCATTTTGTTTACAAATGCAAGCCGTGGTACGCCATAGTTGTCGGCCTGCCGCCACACGGTTTCTGATTGGGGCTCCACTCCGCCTTTAGCACAGAATAATGCAACTGAGCCATCTAAAACGCGAAGCGATCTTTCCACTTCAACTGTAAAATCTACATGACCTGGGGTATCAATGATATTAATTCTATGTCCTTTCCACTCTGCCGTAGTGGCCGCAGATGTAATTGTAATACCTCTGTCCTGCTCCTGTGGTAAATAATCCATCGCTGCACTTCCGTCATGAACCTCGCCCAAACGATGAAGCTTGCCTGAGTAGAACAAAATCCTTTCTGTTGTAGTGGTTTTACCAGCATCAATATGAGCCATAATACCAATGTTTCTAGTGTTTTCCAAACTAAATTGTCTTTTCATAATAATCTCTCCTTTGATAATAAAATTAACTTTTCCTGAACAGCAAAAAAGCGGTTAAGTCATGAACTAAATGACTTAACCGCCTATATTGCATTTTTATGTTTTATGTGTGTGTTTGATCAGCTAAAGCCGTATCTGACATTGCATAAAAGATAAGGTTTTTGTGGCAATAGGGAATTAAGCCAATGCATATCGATATTGATGCTTGGAAAAAATAATAGCTTTTTATTGTTATAAAAACATAGCATGCATGGCCTTTGCATTGGTTTAATCCTCCCTTCAAACAATCATGTTTTAAGAATAAAATAATATACTTGTTGGCTCATACTAGTATAATAGGCAACAACACGTTTTTTAACATACAAATTTTAGAATACCATATATTTTTTGATGCGTCAAGAAAAAATGTTAGGTAATGATAACTTACTTTATTTTCAAAATTAGAAATACATGATAGTATATATATGATCCTTATTAATACAGGGCTTATTTGTTGTTACAGCAGGACGGGAGGTATATATGAAAAGAATAACTAAAGTGATCATAGCAGTACTATTTATTATTCTTACATTGGCAACTGCCATAAGTGTTGTTTTATGTTATAAAACTCAGTCGATAAAAAAAGACAATATGGAAATTTATCTGGATAAACAGAAAAAAGAATTTATTGATAAATCCGGAGCCAAACTGCCTTCTGTAGAATTGGACGGAAAGACATATGTGCCTTTAGAAGCAGCAGCGGATTTAGCAAATTTTGAAGTTAAGTGGGATAAGAATCAGCAAGCAATTATGTTAGCTGATAAATCCAGTTATAAATACCGTAATGAAGCTATAAAAGGCAAGATTTCTGTGAGGCATTTCAATAGGGATGCGGCGGTAAAGATGTTGCAGCATTTCAAAGAAGCTTATCCAAACATTGAAGTTATACTTAATTATCCCAGGGATGAAATTTATGAAAATAAAACTGAGTCACTAATAACATCAGGAGAAAACGCTCCTGACGTTATCGCTGTTGAATCGTTATTTGCCAAAAGATTTATTGAAATGCCTGGTGCTTTTTTAGACATAGGAGATATAGCAAAGGCCTATAGAGGTAATATGATACCCTATACCGTACAAATCGGGACAGACCAAAATGGTGTTTTAAGGGCATTATCAGATACTGCGGCACCAGGTGCTATTGCATTCAAAAAGGGTGTTGCAAAAAAATATCTTGGAACTGATGACCATGAAAAAGTAAAAGTTATGTTTTCAACACCTGAAAACATGCTGAAAACGGCAAGGCTGCTGAAGGAAAAAAGTGGAGGAAATGTTTCTTTATTTGCTGGGTTTGAAGATTTGTTGAGAATGTATATTTTCGGGCGAAGTCAGGCATGGGTTGTTAACAATAGACTAACCATTGACAAAGTCATGCTGGAGTATATTGATGTTGCAAAAACTTTTAGAGATAATAAATACGAATCAGGTATTGATCAGTGGTCTTCAGAATGGAGTGCTGCAATCGCGGATGACGAAAAGATATTTGCATTAATATGCCCTACCTGGGGAATACCGTGGATTTTAGGCAGTAATGATAAAAAAGCTGAAGAAGGCGGAAGATGGGGACTGGTTAATCCTACATTCCCTTTCTTTTGGGGAGGCACATGGTATGGAATATACAGTAAATCTCCCAATAAGGATGCTGCATGGGAATTTGTAAAATTTTTTACTGCTCACAAGGATATGATGAAGGCTTGGGCTAACGAAAATCAGGAATTGCCTAATAATTTGGGAGTTATTAGTCAAGGGTCACCGAATGTGAATAAAATTGTGAGCACCAATGTATTTGAGTTTTTTGAACCCCTGGTAAAAGACATAAAAGGGGATACTATAACCCGATATGATGAGGCTATTTACAAGGAGTTCGTAGAAGCAATGAAATTGTACCTGGATGGTAGTATAAAAAGCAAGGAAGATATGGTCGGGGTATTTAAAAATAATGTGAAATTGAAGCTTAAAGATATAGAAGTTCAATAGTTTTGAATAAAGATACCGAACTGTAAAGTTATATATCAGCTCGGCATCTATGAAGTCCGAATTAATACGACAGGGAGATATATATGAGAAGAATAACAAAAGTGTCTTTGCTTGCTTACCTTATTTTCCTTACTGCTTTATCAATATTTAGTATTATAAGGCTTTATGGCAACATGAAAGATACAGAGGTTTTTAAATATAGTAATATTAAAATATATTTGGATAATAAGAAGGAAAATGTGATAAAAAATCCTGACGAATCGTATATGTCGCCTGTGATGATAGGGGGTGAACCCTATTTGCCCCTTGAATCTGCGGCTAGGTTAACCGGATTTGGAGTGGTATTGGATGACAATACCATAAATTTTTCATCGAAAAAGATAGGCTTTGATTTTGCACATTTTAATGAGGATGAGGCACATAGAATGCTGGATAAGTTTAAAGAAGTCTATCCTAAAGTAAATGTGAATTTAAAACTAGTGCCAAATGCAAACGGAGAGTACCAGAATTATCTTGCTGCTGCTTTAAAGTCCGGAACCCATGTTGCTGACGTATTTGCTGTGGATTCTTCATTTGCAAAACGATTTATAGAATTGCCGGATGCTTTCGCGGATTTGACAGATAAGGCAAAGGGATATACAGATAAAATGATACCTTATACCATACAAGTGGGAACGGATAAAAAGGGAATCCTTAGAGCACTATCAGATACTGCAGCACCAGGTGTGATCATCTACAAAAAAAGTATATCTCAAAAATATCTTGGAACTGATGACCCGCTGAAGATAGAAGAAATGTTTTCAACACCTGAAAAAATATTGCAAACAGCCGAAATTTTAAAACAGAAAAGCAATGGAAAGGTATGCTTATTTTCTAGCTTTGAAGAGCTCATGTTAATGTATATGGGTGAACGTCGCAAGGGCTGGGTGACAGATAATAAACTCGTTATTGATGAAAAGGTACAGGATTTTATCGGTTTTGCAAAAATGCTAAGAGCAATTAGATATGAAGCGGGCATCGAGCCGCTTTCATCAGATTGGTATTCAGCAATTTACAGCAATGATAGTGTTATGGCATGGGTATGTCCTTTTGGGCAAATTTCAAATATAGTGGGCTATACCGATATAAAGTCAGGTCAAAAATGGGGAGTAATAAGACCCGCATATCCTTTCTATGACGGGGGAACCTGGTATGGAATATACAGCAAATCTCAAAATAAAGAGATTGCATGGGAATTTATAAAATATTTCACAACCGGTAAGGTCTTAATGAGGAATTGGGCTAATGAATATAATTCTTTTCCCAATAACATGGAGATCATTTCAGAGGGTGCTAAGGAGAATGATAAGTTTTTAGGCATAAATAGATTTAAGCTCTTTGAGCCCATTGTTAAAGAGATAGACGGGAAAAATGCAACCGCATATGACCATGACATTGAAAGTGAGTTTGTTAAAGCGTTAAGGTTGTATCTAGACGGCAAGTTTGCCAGTAAAGAGGAAATGATTAGTTCGTTTAAAAAGAACGTTAAATTACGCTTTGATGACTTGGTAGTGCAATAAGAATGATATATTACAATACCAAAGTGGTGTTGTAATCCAGTTAAGGTACCCGATACCATAGGAAAACGACATAAGAAATGGTCCTTGAATTGACATGAAAAGCCTGGTATATTTATTATATAAGAAAAATCATCTCATTACAGCAACTCTTAATAAATTCCTAAATTAATATCAATTTTGTATAAAAACTTAATTTTTTAATTCTCTAATTTTAAACCTTCTAGTTTATTTTATGCCCAAAAATAAAGAGCCTTTATGAAAAAAGTTATTATGATTGTTTTAATTCTTTTAATAATTATTAATCCTGCTTATAATATTCCTGCATATGGTGTACTTGTAGAGGAGAAGCCAACAGATAAAAATTCCTTATTACAAAACACAGATGCTACTGGTCCACTAGTAAAAACCCATCTTCAAAATCAAAACAACAATGCTATTAGTATTGAATCAAATACATCTCCTCTTCAGACATTTTGGGTAAGTAACGATTGTTTTTTAAGAAAAGTTGAAGTAGAAATATACTGGAAACATGAAGCTAAAAGTACAAGTACCGGCGATTTGATTCTTGATATAGTTGAGGTCGGTTCATCCAAGTTTAAGGTGATTTCATCAAAGGTTAAAAGTAAAAATGACATTCCCAAGAATCGAAGCATGGATGGAAAATATCAAATTACTTCTTTCCAATTTGACCCAGGTGTTCCTTTTAAAGCTGATACGACTCATGGAATAAGGTTTAGAAGTCCCGATTGTGAACCAATCGATCCAATGGAAACCGGTTATGAGTGGAGTTTTTTTGGATATAGCTCGCCTTTAGGAGATAAGTACGAAAATGGTGAACTTTTATCAAATTTTGACGGAGAGAACTATGAGGAAGTGCATGGTGATGGGGTTTTTTCCATTTACGTGAGTAAAGGTATAAGTGTTTTAAATACAGGTAAACCTTATATGACAGTTAATGGGGTAAAGAAAGATATAGAGAATGGTAAGCATGTATCACCTGTTATTAAAGATGGAAGAACATTAATTCCAATTAAAGCACTTATTGAGCAACTAGGTGGAAGTGTTACATGGAGCGGTTCGGAAAAGAAAATATCAATCAATTTAAACTCAAAGCTTATCGAGCTATGGATAAATAGTAATACTGTAAGCATTAATGGGGTTAAGAAAAAAAGTGATTCTTCACCCAGTATAATAAATAGCAGAACTTTTGTACCTCTAAGACTGATAGCTGAAAGCCTTGGATGCAAAGTTAACTGGAATCCTAAAGAAAAAAATATTACGTTGGAATATGGAAACTTGGATGATATAACTATAAATCCTGTTCCTGCTCCAACACCTACGATAAATAGTAAAAAAGTTAATGTCAATTTTAACGATTTATATAACACGAATGATTTCAGACTAAACTGGTATGAAGAAGACCGACCTGTTCCGGCTGAAGTAGGTTATAATATTGACTGGCTTAAATCAAGGGGATTACGACTTACATGCTATCCTAATGTTAGTACAAGGATGACATATTTAGCAGTACCTATGGAATGACATGGAATATTGTAGGTTTTGGTGATTCTGGTATTTCCGGTGAAAAGATGTGGTCATTTAATTTTATAGAATCATCAGTAAAGTCTGCAGAGATAGTCATATTTTTTTATTCAGACAATTTCCGGTACTTAACGTAAGTTGAACTGTAAAGAATTAAACTTATGGAAAAAGGGAGGATATATGAAGAAAACTATAATAATTTTAACTTTAATAACAGTATTCACTGTTGTGTTGGTAGGATGTGGGGCTGGTGTAGGCTTTGGCGGTGAGGTTCAGAGGATAGAAAAGGCAGGCGAGGAATCAATGGAGCTGGCGGTGCCTTCTTCCCTAGACAGTTTAAATGTAACAAATGTTACAGGAAACATTAGTATATATAAAACCAACGTGCAGAAAATAAAGGTAAAGTTGCTGAAAAAAGCAGCAGGATTTGAAGTAAATGATGTTGAAAGGGTTTTAAAGCAGGCTAAAATCGGTTCGCAGGTCAGTAATGGAAAGATTGACATAAGTGTTGTTACTGATGCTGGTAAGGGAGATTTTTGGGATTGGAAATCCAATAATTATAGCAGAATAACAGCTAGTATGGAACTTTTAATTGAGATACCAAGGGATTTAAAAAAATACACTGTAAATAACGTTACCGGAGATGTTTATTTAGAAGGCTTAAGCGGGTCGATACAAGTGGAAGAAACCACAGGGAATATCTCGTTGGCAAATTCCACCCTTATGGCGGATAACTCTATAAGGCTTATAACAGGCGATATTGATATTGATGCCCAACTAGACAATATGGAAAGCTTGAATGTTGAAAATACAACAGGTAATGTATCTATGAAAATACCTTCAAACTCTAAAATAAGTTTGGACGCTAGAGTAACTACTGGTATTATCGGAGGAAATTTTGACGGCATGGATCCTGAAAAACAGGGGACTGGTGGAGTGAGCGTATCAAAAGAATTAAATGGGGGAGGAAAAAAAGTTTCTATGCATACAGTTACGGGGTGCGTCTATTTGAACAAAAAGTAGCCTGATATATTATTTGTCTATTTGAATAAAACAGAAGTTTATGTAGATACTTAGAAAGGAAATATATTATAAAATAGACAATACCACTGTACAATGAAGAGAAACATGGAGAGATTCTGTAAAATTATTATCTGCTGTACGATACACAGATATATTGGGGAAATTTAAACAATATTAAACCAAAATAGCCCCAATTCAGATAAATTGGAAATAACTTTTTTATTAAATTAGTTATATAATTATCTAATAATGTTTAGTTTTGCTAAACTACGCAAGTAAGGCTTTACTCGTGTAGTTGTTTTTATTTAGACTTATTCTTCGAGGAGAACTATTTTATGTTTAAAGGTTTAAAAAGAGTATTAATAGGTCGACCACTTAAAAACGAAGCACTTCATGGTGAGAAATTCGGTATTTTATGGGGACTTCCAATTCTCTCAAGCGATGCAATTTCATCAGTTGCATATGCCGGTCAGGAAATTCTGATTGTCTTACTTCCGGCGATTGGTATGCTTGCGTTTAAGCAATTAACATTTATTTCAGCAGCAATTATTATGCTTTTAGGGATTCTGACACTATCATACCGCCAGACAATTGACAGCTATCCTAACGGCGGAGGAGCGTTTATTGTAGCTAAAGAAAACATTGGTGAAACTGCTGGTATTATAGCGGGATCTGCTCTTAGTATCGGTTACATCCTTACTGTTGCTGTTAGTATAGCCTCAGGAGTTGATCAGGTCGTTTCAGCTTTTAAAGTATTAGAGCCATATAGAGTATATTTATGTTTACTGATCATATTGCTTATGACCATAGGAAACTTGCGGGGAATAAAAGAATCTGCAGCTATGTTCAGTCTGCCAACGTATTTCTTTATTCTTTCTATACTTATTATGTTATGTGTAGGTGTCTTTAAGATAATGAACGGCTATAAGCCTAATCCTATACATATAACCAAAGATACTTTGCAGCCACTTACTTTGTTTTTGATACTGACAGCATTTACAAACGGTTGTGCTGCCCTTACCGGTGTAGAAGCAGTAAGTAATGCGGTTCCCAATTTTAAAGAGCCGTCTGCAAAAAATGCCAAAACCGTATTGGTACTTCTCTCAACCCTTGTTTTAATAGTGTTTGGAGGAACCTCTATAATAGCAAACTTTTATCCTACAGATCCTAAAAATGGTGCCATGCTCGTACAAATCGCAGGCATGGTTTTTGGAGTAAATACGCCTTTTTATTTTATCATTACGGCTTTATCTTTTGTAATCCTTGTACTGGCAGCCAATACAGCCTACTTTGGGTTCCCTAATCTTATCTCTGTAATGGCAAAAGAAGGTTATGTACCAAGGCAGCTTAGCATGAGGGGTGACCGCCTCAGCTATTCAAACGGGATACTCGTTCTTTCTGCTATATCGGCTTTATTGATTGCTGTATTTAAGGCGAATGTTACGTCACTTATAGGCCTATATGCTATTGGTGTATTTATATCCTTTACCCTATCTCAGAGTGGCATGTTTTTAAAATGGGTGAAGGGAAAAAGTCAAAGCTGGATGGTAAAAGCAACAATAAATGGCTTTGGGGCATTTGTAACACTTACAATAGTTGTTGTTATAGCGATAACAAAATTTAAGCAAGGTACATGGATTGTTGTAATTGTTATACCAATTCTCATTTTCCTGATGAATAAAGTTAAAAAACATTATGTTGCAGTATCAAAGCAGCTCAGAATCAAGCCGGAAGAGCTGCCCGAAATTGGTATAGAAAGTGATGTTTATAAAAACCGTGTTATTGTGCCTATTGAAAGTATAAACAAGACAAGTATAAGAGCTCTAAGATATGCTAAGACCATTTCAGATGATGTAATTGCTTTTAGCGTGCAAATAGACGAAGAAAGTGCAGAGAAGCTAAGGCAGAGATTTGGCATGCTTAATACCCAAATACCTCTTATTATAAAGTACTCGCCTTTTAGAAAGGTGGTAGAGCCTTTGCTAAGATTTATTGAATCCACTGAGTATGACTATCATAGAGGAGACATGATTACTGTAATATTGCCCCAGTTTTCTGTTAAATCGTGGTGGCATAATGTACTTCATAATCAGACGAGATTGTTTCTTGAAAGAGAGCTTTTAAAGCATAAGCATATTGTTATATCCGTTATGCCTCTTCAGCTTAAAGATGATGATTATGTTTTGTCACAGCCAAAGTATAAAGACAGATAGAAATGATCAAAGTGTGCATGGGTCAAAATAAATTGAATATTGTATAAACTAAATGAAAAGTGCACAAACTTTTGCAGTGAAGGATTTACGGAGGTGAGATATTGAAAATAGGTGTAATATCTGATACTCATATTCCAAGGGCAGCAAAGGCAATACCTCAAGAGGTGTTTGAAGTATTTTCAGGTGCACAGCTGATAATACATGCAGGGGATATTGTGGAGGAAGCTGCAATCAAGCAGCTTGAAGATATTGCACCTGTGATTGCAGTGCATGGAAATCGGGACCCGGAATCTTTGAAGCGTTCATTGCCTGGGAGCAGGATATTAGAATTAAAAGGATTCAGAATTGGAGTTTTGCATGGAGATGGGGAAAAGGGTACTACTCTTTCGAGATTACCTGATTTTTTTAAAGACCAAAACCTTGATTGTATAATATTCGGTCACAGCCATATTCCGTTTAACCAAACAATAAACAACACTTTATATTTTAATCCAGGCTCCCCGACTTCGAAAAAAAGACAGAAATACCCCTCTGTGGGTATAATCATATTAAACGAAGTGATTCATGCAAGCATTGAGTATTTACAGAATAGAAAACTATCCACGATATTTTAAAAGAAGCTCTCCATTGTTTTGATAAGGTTGAATATCATCTTGTTGTAGGGAACTTCTACAGAAAGCTTAGCTCCCAAACTTACTATGCTCCCCGTAAGGGTATCTATCTCAGTCTTGCTTTTTCTCTCAATATCCTGCAGTGTAGATGATCTGTGGTTATATGTCGGTGGAATGAGCTGTTTATAAAAAACCTCTTTATACTCCTTAGAATCATTCCAATAAGTTTGATATCCACCTGCTTTTATGACACTAAAGATCTCGTCAATTATCGTATTCATAATATCGACGCAAGATTCACTTTCGGTTAAACGTCCGTAGTTTACCCCAAGTATGGCACCTAGTGGATTCAAAGTACAGTTGTACAGCATTTTTGCCCACAATGCTTTTTCAATTTCATTCGTTACAGAACATGGAATTCCACCCTCATTAATTGCCTCAGCTAGTACTGCGACTGCATCTGAGGGCTGATTGTGAAGGTTTCCAATAAGTACGGGGGATGCATGGACCGTTACTTCACTTGTATGCCTCTCGGGCCGGGTAAATCCGGTAATAACCCTGGCATTAAAAACCTTATCAGTACCGAAATACTTAAGAAAAGGCTCATCATTGCCCCAACCGTTCTGAAAAATGACAATCTTTCCGCTATCACTTAAAATACTCCTGTTGTTGTAAATATCTGTTGCTATAATTTCATTGAACATGGCCTTTGTACAAACAAGTATATAATCATAGCTGTCTATTTGGATATCATCCAAATTTTCAAAAACGTTAAACTTTTCAGGTGATATGGAAATTTCCTTGAATAAGCCCGTTCTTTTTATTCCGTTTTGGCTTATTGCAGATTTTGTATCTCCAGATGCTTTTATGTCTACCTTTCAACCTGTATCAATTAGGGCTGCTCCAATTCCTATTCCAACAGCACCGCTTCCATATATTAAGGCTCTCATTATTAACATCTCTCCTATTGGACTCTAACCAAGTCTTACTATCATTAAGTAGAAATTTATCACCATACACATTAAAAGTCAACCACTGTTGGATTTAATAATTTGCATTTCATAGTTAGTAAAACATAATTTACAAAAAAACAAAGTGCTTGATATGATTTACGCAAGTGGTATTTTATTATTATAACTTATTATTGGAGATTATTGAGGGAGGTTGGATTATGAGAATTATTATTAGAAGGTTTATGAGTGTGCTGTTAATGCTTTGTTTTATTAGTTCTCCTGTTGCAACATTTGCACTGGAAAGTGCTGATGCTAATGTTCTGCCTGAGGTCAAAATTGTTTCACCAAATCGTGGATCTACTATTTCGGTAGGATACGAAATGGGAATTAACAATCCGTATGGTACAAACAGTGGTGCACCTATAGATATAAAGGTGGAATTGCAATATCCCAAAATTTCGGTGCTTCAGTGCAAACAATCCAGAAGGGCTAGTAACTAATTTGTTGAAGGGTGAGCAGTGCTGCTTGACTTGATTGACTAAAATAATGATTATAATTAAAACGCTTTGCGGCTCTGTCCTGCATGTTTTTACCTGTACAGATTTGAAATATCATTATATAATGAAAATAATAGACAATTGTTCTTTATTAATTTATATAGATATATTAAATTTTAAGGAGGATTATGTGATCATGAAGAAAGGAAAATGGAAAGTACCTGGTAAAAAACTTTCCCGTGCCATCATTACAATACTTGTGACTTCTTTGCTTTTACCTTCAGCTGTTGTTAGCCCAAAAACCCATGCAGCTTCTACACCGCGTACGGGTGGGGCATATTACAACTATGGGGAAGCTATGCAAAAAGCTATTCTTTTCTACAAAGCCAACCGTCTTGGCGATTTACCGGATGACTATATTTTGCCATATCGTACAGATGCGGCAATGACAGACGGGAAAGATGTAGGGCTTGATCTTACGGGAGGTTGGGCAGATGCCGGCGACGGGATCAAATTCACTCATACCATATCCTATGCTGCGGGACAGCTGGGATGGAATGTATATGAGTACCGCAAGGCATTTGAAAAGTCTGGCCAATTGGATGATATTCTTGACGAAATAAAATGGGGCACTGATTTTCTATTAAAAGCACATCCAAAGCCCGATGAATTGTACTATATGTGTGGTTATAACGATTCCGACCACGGTTGTTGGGTTCCTCACGAGCTGCTTGACGTAATGACCAAAAGAACCTCATTTGTGCTTAATCCTTCAACACCGGGTTCTGATATAGCAGGTATAACTGCGGGTGCTTTAGCTATTGCATCACTTATATTTGAGGAAACAGACCCTGAATATGCAGCAAAATGTTTGAAGCACGCTAAAGAAATATTTGCTTTCGGTGATAAATATAGAGGCAAAAATCCCCTCAATGTTTTGTATCCATCAGGAGGATATTTGGATGATCTTGCATGGGGGGCAATATGGCTGAACATTAAGACCGGGGATGCTTCTTACCTTGAAAAGGCAAAGGCGTTTCTTCCGACCACCTCATTAGGCGGTGGGCATACGCATTGCTGGGATGATGTCAGCTACGGTGCGGCAATGAAGATAGCTCAGGTTACCAATGATGCGGAGTATGTTAAGGCGGTTGAGAAAAACCTTGACTGGTGGATGCCTGGCGGAGGCCTTACATATTCACCGGGTGGATTGGCTTGGTTGTCGCCATGGGGCTCATTACGTTATGCTACTACAGCAGCATTTTTAGCATTTGTGTGGGCAGACAATAAAACTGTTGGAACAGCTTCCAAAAAAGAGACTTACCGTAAATTTGGAGAAAGCCAAATCAACTATGCCCTTGGAGATAATCCACGTAAGGGAAGCTATGAAGTTGGGTTTGGTGAAAACGCTCCTGTCCATCCCCATCACAGGACTGCTCATGGTTCCTGGGCAAGTATGCTTGATGTGCCTGGATTCCATCGCCATATCCTTTATGGTGCGTTGGTAGGAGGGCCTAACTCAGATGACAGTTGGAAAGATGATATTACCGACTACAGGTTAAATGAAGTAGCCATTGATTACAACGCAGGTTTTGTGGGTGCATTGGCCAAAATGTATGATATGTATGGTGGCGAACCGCTTGAAAATTGGCCGCAGCCTGAAGACTTCAGAGCTAAGGAAGATAATCTGACTGAATACTTCTGTAGGGGCTGGATAATTTACGAAGGCTTCGGATCGATGAATGTCATGTTCCAGGTAAACAATCGTTCAGCATGGCCTCCTACAATTAAGGATAAGCTGTCTGTTCGTTATTATATGGATCTTTCAGAGTTATTTGAGGCCGGTAAAGGCCTGGATGATGTGCAGATAACCCTTGGGCAAAGCCAGGGAGCTAAGCTTATAGGTCTTAAGCAGTATAAGGACAACATTTACTATTTTACCGTTGATTTTTCCGGAACGATGATAATGCCCGCTGAATGGGAGATGTGTGAAAAAGATGCAACTGTAACAATCAAATATAAAGATATGAACATTGGCTCAAACAAAAACGACTGGTCATATCAGAACCTCAGCGGTCCGCCGGACTATGATGCGGTGTCTTTTAAGGGTATGACACCATACATACCGGTTTATGATGACGGCAAACTTCTTTGGGGCGAAGAGCCAGGCGGCGTAAAACCTTCTCCGACTCCTACAAAGGGGCCTTCCGGTACACCTACGCCAACAAAGACATCCAATACCACAATTGTTGAAGATGTTAATGGGGACAGGGCGGTAAATATGGCAGATGTAATCCTTTTAGCAAAAAGCTTTAATTCAACATTAGGGGATACCAAGTACGATGCAAAATGTGATATCAATAAAGATAATGCGATAAATATGAGCGACGTTATAAAGATTGCTGTGAGATTTAATTATACATATTAAACATTGAATCATAACAACTCCAAAATAAAGGGGTGCCGTAACGGCACTCCTTTATTCATGTCTAGGAAATCATTCCATGGGTTTTTATATCAGATCGTTGACATTATGTTTATCTACTACGTCGGTTCTTGTCCAAATTATTTCGCTTTCAGGCTTAATGCCGGCAACAAGGTAATTGTAGAGATAGATTACGGGATCATGTCCCTGACCAAATGGATCTTGGCCAATAGCAGCATATATTATATCTTCCTTAATGTATTCAAAGACCTCTTGGTTAAAATCGAAGCATACAATTCTTGTTTTCCCAATCAGATTTAGTTCCTTTATAGCTTTTGCTGCACCTGATATTCCGCCTCCGGTTGTGAAAATTCCATCTACGTTTTGGTTTTGCTCTAAATAGTTTTTAACTGCTTTATACATCACTTCGTAATTGTCTGAAGCTTCAATTTCGGCAACCAGTTTGATTTGTTTTTTACTTTTTAGACGTTCCTTTATCTTCTCGGTTCGTGATTTATGTACCGATACAGAAAGAGCACCTCTGAAGATAGCCACATTTCCCTTTCCACTAAGAGCCTTAATCATAAAGTCTGCAGCCAAGATTCCTGCTTCATTTATATTTGGTCCGAAATACGCTGTTTTTTTGGAAGGCACAGATAGATCACAGTTAAAAATCATTACCGGTATATTTTTTTGGGATGCTTTATCTATTAGGGGAACAAGATCTTCAGAGAAACCGGGTGCAACAATTCCATCGCAGTCCTTATCTAAGTACTCGGCAAAAGCCTTTACTATTTTTTCCGGTGAATTCTGAGTGAATCCGGTGTATTCTATGATTGTATTTTTTAAGAGCAATTCTTTTTCTGCATACATCACGCCCTGCTTTACACCAACCCAGAATTCATGGTCCAATGGACTAATAAAAGCAATTTTAAGGGGCTTTGTGCTTACTGCGTCTACTGGAGTAACAGCAGTCTGAAAACGCTTAACAAGCTTTTCAATCCCAAATAGCATATTCTTTAATGTTGAGATATTTTCATTGATTATTTCCGTTCCTGCTAATTCTTCCTGAGTTACTGCTGCAACTTCCTGAGTTTCTGAAGAAATCTTATTGGATGAATTGAAAAGGTCCTGCCCCTTTTCTCTGACCTCATGTGTGCTATTGGATATAACACTTGCTTCGGAATAAACTTTTTTTGTATCAGTACTCAAAATATCAGCATTATTTTTGATTTTATAAAAGGATTCCTTGATGGAGGAAAACAATTCCTTGCTTACATCATAGCTTTCAATACAACTTGCGATACTGCTTCTTACATTGTTGCTGCTGTCTGAAACATTATTTAAGAGGGTATTGATTTTGGTAATACTTTTTTTAGTTTCATCCGACAACTTATTCATTTGGTCAGCAACAACGGAAAAGCCTTTACCGCTTGCACCCGCTCTTGCAGATTCAATGGATGCATTAAATGCAAGCATTTTCAACTGATCGGTTATGTTTATTATTAATGCTCCAAGCTGATAAATTTCTTTTAATTCCTGGTTCAAATGATCGATAAAACCTGATGTGCTGCTGAGATTGTCTGTGATAACATTCATTTGCTGATTGTAATCATCCAGGTTCTTATTTCCAACATTGGTGGAGTCTACGACAGAATTAACAAAATTCTCTATACTGGCTATACTGGATTCAATTGAGTGCACTCTTTCATCCACATTATAAATACTATCTAAAGTATCCTTTACAGTTTTCAGCTGTTCATGAGCCTTTGCCGCTACATTACCCATGCTTGAAGCGATTTGCTCATTGCCTTTATAGCTTGCTTCAATACTTTTAGATACCTTGTCGATTGCATCAGAAATTGTTACGATATTGGTTTTGGTTAATTCTGTAAAACTTAACAGATTAGCCTTCATATCATTAAATGCTATGCATAATGTTTCAAGGCCCTTTGCTTTATTCAATAGAATATCACTGGTATTCAGTTGCCCTTTGGATAATAGATGAGCTTTATCGTTTATCAAATCAATTCCTTTAAAGAACTTTAACAGAAAAACCAGTAGAGATGCTCCTATGGTTAATGCTAGCAGACCGGAAGCCATCTGAATTTTTTTATATATTCCCTGATCAGAAATCCATAAACCGGATGTTAAAAAAAACAGCAAAATGAGAACCATTGAAATTGCCAAAGTAATAATTATAGTCCTAGTTGGATTTTTAGTCTTAATTTTTGATTCTGACATTAGTACATGCACCCCTTTTTTTATTATGTACATTACCCCTATGCTCCACTTTCTTTTGCCCAGTATATAAAAGTGGCTTATAAAAACACAAAATTATAGTTTAATATTATCTAATATATATTTTCGGTAATAGTATAAGAAAAGCTTATATCAATTTTAAAAATAACTCTTAAAATATGTTTTTGGGTAAAAAAGTTTATTAAGAGCATTCCTATAAGCAAGAAACATGATCTTTCAAAAAATAGAAACCCTGCCGTACAACATGAAATGTGCTAAATCAGCCCGATAATGCACAAATCAAAAATACGGAGGATAACTAATATGAATTTAACACAAAACAAAAAACTAATTCAAATAACGCCTGGAACGATGGTAGTGGGTGTAGATGTCGGTAGAAAGGTTCATTACGCTAGAGCTTTTGATTTCAGAGGATTTGAGTTTTTAAAGAAAGCATTAGCGTTTTCAAATACAAAAGAAGATTAATCATTACTTTTCCTAATAATAACATATTCTATAATCGCTGCTGTATCCTCCCAAGTGTTTATGGAATTAGTTTTGAAAAATAATTGACATTAGCAACAGAACTTAGTAAAATTTCTCTTGCCTCCGAATACTCCGGGTCAAACTCAATATACTCTATTTGTTTGAGCCTCTTATAGTAACCTATTCTGATCTGTTTTCGTATGTGTAACTTAAGCTCGTCACCATAGCTGGCTGGCATTGCAATATTGAGTTCCTTACTAAACGTACTTACTTTAATATAAAAATCATGGTTATTGTTGTTACTAGATACCTTACCATGATCTTTATAATACTCAAGAATACATAGTTCTTCCTGTATACCTGTTAGCATGTCTCCTATTACTCTTGCCTGTGCTAAATACCCTGCAAATAGAAAAAATCCAGATATAATAAACCCGATTATAATCTTTGGCACTCGATACTTAGTTCCTATTGTAGATACATTCCATAGAGCGAATGTTCCACAGAATGATAATATTATTGCTGAAATAGTCACTCCAAGTATACTACCTTTTGGACTGTTATTTGATGTACCTAGCCATAAGATTACATTAAAAGGTATTAATAATATAGCTACCCATAAGGATATTTTTAATACAGTTCTTATCCAGTTATTCTGAGGATTGGGTTTAGTATTCCTATCAGGGTTAGAATTTAATGGATAGGGAGTAAATTTCATTACCATCTTTATCACCTACTTATTAGTAATCTATCGCTCATTAAATGCTTCAAATTTCTGATTAACACTTGATATAAATTTAGACAGAGGAATTATATCGTCTATATTTGGTGTTATTTCTAGTTCTTGTGTAATAAACTGCATATGGTGTGGTTTAACTACAGTTTCCATATTAAACATACTATTGCCATGTAATACGTGAACAGTAGCTGCCTGTACAACATTGTTTTGGCCCAATCTTGCGAAATTTCTTAGTAGGTAAAAACCAGAAAACAAGAGGGGCTTTATTATCTGAGAAACTTACTATATACATGAAAATTATCTCTACTCATTAATTCAATGTGTATCAATATTATATCATAGTAAAGAAGATTAATCATTACTTTTCCTAATAACATATTTTATAATCGCTGCCGTACCCATGTGTTTATATAACTAGTATAGCCCATCGGGTTTTTTCTTTAAAAAATCCGTCTGCCTGTCCCATTTTGATTTTTTCAGGTTTTAGGCATCAATAAAAAGTCCTGGAGGTGTTAAGCTATGAATTACTTTAGTGATGCTGTATATTCTGCAATTAATGAATTATTGGATAATGGCTATATAGAAGGGATAGAGATACGTAAGAAGGGGAATTTTACTGGAGTTGAGTATAAGGTAAGTGAGTCTAAAATATCGTATATGGAAAATAAGGAAACGGATAAGATAAAAAGAAGTCACTCTGTCAGTCAAGCTTCTATGGATCTGGAGAACAAAGAATATTTCGAGACAGAGAGATATTCTAAAGGCCTTATTATTAAGTATGGTCAGATGATAGTAGTGTATAATGGAGGAAAAAAGTATGAAAATGAAAAAAGATGATATGGGAAAACTTTGGGGGGATTCAATTGGAAGAAATTAAGTTCTATAAAAGACCCGATTGCTTAGAGAAATGCAAGCCTAATTAATAGCCTTTAAAAACTCTAAAACTTCTTTGGTACTTCCTCTAAACATGATTTTATTGCCTGTTGTTTCTATCTGATACCTGTACATAGGATCATAATATTCCTTTAGTAAAATCTCTATCCAGTTGCTGTGTAATGAACAGTCACATGTCAACTGCTGCTTATTAAGTGCCAAATCAAAAGAAACAGTTACTCTTTTGAACAGGTCGCCTCCGAGCCTCTTTTTTATTCTGTTTATACCATCCTCAATATATTCCGCCCATTTCAGTAGACCTTGTTCTTGTCCAAATACTTTAACATATTCAGCTTGGGATAAAAAAACATATTCATCTACTGTATTAAGTAAACGTTCCTCAAAGGGTAGATCAATTAATATCAGGTTTCCGGTTTTGAAATACAGAAAAAGCTGCTTTGGAATGATACACCTGCCAATGTTAACGCCTTCATCCTCCACAATCAGGTGATTATGGCCCTTGTGCCTATGTCTTATGAGATCATATGCAAGATTATTCTCAAAGTCTATCTGGGTAGGCTGAGGATTAATATACCTTCCGAATGAGGAGCCGCGGTGCTTTGCAAGGCCTTCAAGATCGATTGAATTTCTCAGATTTTTAAGCATATGGGTTTTACCTGAACCGGTAAAACCACCGAGTAGAACAGGTATGGTATGTTGTGAAGGGATAAGTGCATTAATAAGGTAGTTTCTAAAAGCCTTATAGCCGCCATTAAGCCTAAGTATTTCTTTTCCTGTTTCCTCAATGATCCACTGTTGACTTATTGTTGATCTCAGGCCTCCCCTGAAGCAATAAACCAAGCTATCAGGATATTTTTCAAGATGAGACGCCCAAGCTTCAATTCTTTCCAGCCGGGTTTTGCCCGATACAAGCTTATGCCCCAATCTAATTGCTTCATCACTGCCTTTTTCCTTATAGCATATCCCTACAAGACGCCTCTCTTCATCATTCATAAGGGGCAAATTGACAGCATTCAAGAAGGCACCTTTTATAAATTCTATAGGAGCACGTACGTCTATAAGGGGTGTTTTATTAAGTACAATTTTCTCATAATCATTGTATGTGTGTGTCATCATATTTAAAATAATTATATAACCTTTATCAGTTTTTCTCCTGCTTCAACAGTCTTTCCTATAGACTTAAGGGATAAACCGTGAGCCTTGGTTATTTCCAGAAAGACTTGAACACTTTCTTTCTTAACAACAGCAAGGAGACCACCGGATGTTTGTGGATCACATAAAATATGTTTCTGTTCTTTAGTGATATCTCCTACATTATGTCCATAACTTTTGTAGTTATTTATAGTTCCACCCGGAACACAATCCAGTTCCAGATATTTTTTTGTGTTTGGAAGTAGTGGGATCTCATTATAATAAACTTCAGCAGAAATGCCGCTGCCTTCACACACTTCGCCCAAATGTCCCAAAAGCCCAAAGCCTGTGACGTCGGTGAGTGCTGCAACACCTTCTAGCCCCGATATCTCAGCACCTATCTTGTTGAGGGTGCACATTGCTTCAACTGCCGGTTCTATATGCCCAGGCTCAATTCTTTTCCTTTTTTGTGCAGTTGTCAGAATACCGATGCCAAGAGGCTTGGTTAAAAATAATTCACAACCGGGAACAGCCTTATTATTCTGCTTTAACCGATTATTATCAACAATACCTGTAACAGCAAGTCCAAAAATAGGCTCCGGTGAATCAATAGAATGCCCTCCTGCAAGGGGAATGCCAGCATTATCACATACAGCACGTCCACCTGCTATGACTTGTCTTGCTATATCTGCTGAGAGGACTTTCACTGGCCATCCTAATATGGAAATTGCCATAAGGGGCTTGCCACCCATTGCATAAATGTCGCTTATTGCGTTTGTTGCAGCAATCCTCCCAAATGTGTAGGGATCATCAACTATCGGCATAAAGAAATCTGTGGTGCTTAAAACCGATGCTCCATTACCAAGGTCATATGCAGCAGCGTCATCTTTGCTACTGTTGCCGACCAGTAGGTTAGGGTATGAAATTGTATTATCCGTAGCTTTCAATATTGAATCCAGTACAGCCGGAGAAATTTTGCACCCACAACCAGCTCCATGGCTGTATTCAGTTAATTTAATATTTTCCATAATGTTAACCTCTATCAAATAATTGTCAATAAATATTATAGCACAATAGGGCAGAAAAAGCATAAAGGGTATTTTTTAAACAGTAATAACCTTATCGTAATTCATCATTATTGAAACGATTTCGTTCATGTCGGATCTTCTCCCAACTTCTATACTGTTTCCAAGGTCATAGTGGTCTATACAGGTGCCGCAGGCGATGATATCAACACCTCTTTCACATAAGCCATGAAGGGCATCTAAAACTGCAGAACCCTTACAAATAACTTTCACGCCGGAATTATAGCACATAATGAAATCAGGTAATTTCTCCGAGGCCCAAAGCTTTCTTAAAAATGCTCCCAAAAGCTTTTTGCCCAATTCATCATCACCCATGCCAAAAGACTCATTATTTATAATAATTGCTGTTTTCATTCATATCCTCCTAAAGATGTCATTATTATCCCATCATTTATTAAAAGTGAGATTGTCTCACATTTACCTGTTGCATTCTTAATATACAATAATGTATTATAATATTCAATGTTGATGAACATGACTTATAATATTATTACAATTTTGGTATAATTTATTAAATAAGTCGATAAATAAAAAAGGTTATTGCCAAATATAATAGGAGATATCGGAGAATGAGGAAGGAAGTATTTAAGTCAGCGGCAGCCTTAGCATTGATAATTTCGGCTATATGCATGCCTGCTAAAGCTGCAGTTGATACAAAGGATAAGTTTAAAGATATACGATCAGACAACTGGTTTTATTCCCAGGTTTTAAGGCTTAACTCCATAAAAGCAATTTCGGGCTTTCCAGACGGGACATTTAGGCCTTATAATAATATTACAAGGGCTGAATTTGTTAAAGTTTTGATGGATGCTTTTAAGATACCTGTTGAAGATGGATATTATTATTCCGACACAAAAGAGCATTGGGCTTACAGCTATATATCCACCGCATCGGCAAAAGGCATTATTCCTGAAGGCATGGCAAAAGACAAATTTTTGCCTGACAGGTTAATCAGCCGGATTGATATGGCAGCTATTGTACTGTCTATGCTAAATATTCAAAATATTAAGGGTGATAGTCCCTTTGATGATATTTCCCATGATATAGCTACTACGGCTTTTAAAGAGCGTTTGATTACAGGAAATATTAAAAATGGCAAGAGGTTGTTTCAGCCTGATTCCAAAGTCACAAGAGCTGAGGCAAGTGCAGTTGTAGTGAGGGCTTTGGATTATTTTGAAAATCCTGAAGTATACATAAAAAAGTCAGAAATTCAGATAGTACAGCAGGAGAAAGAGATTAAAAAACAGAAAGAAGAAATAAAAAAGCAGCAGCTATATAACAGCCTGGTTAAGTCATCAGCGGTAGTAGCACAAATCACAGAAAATTCAAAGCTATATTCGTCATATTACTCCCCATATAATATTATTGGAACTTTAAATGCAGGCACTAAGGTAGAAATTATTTACGGCATGTATACCGAATGGTTTTATGTTGCTGCAGGTAAAATAAAGGGATGGGTACCGAGAAAGGCATTATTTATACCTGCTGATCCGCCTACAAATACCAAAAAGATGACAAAGGATCAGATTGAAGGTTTTGTTAATTATAAAGGTTTTAAGAGCAATTCGCCTTATTTAGTCTGGATAGATATAGATAGACAGTTAACCTATGTACTTTCCGGTTCTCAAGGGAATTGGAAGTTGAATAGGACAATCCTATGTGCGACGGGTAGGAACGATGCCCCGACAATAAGAGGGACATATACCATATCCCGAAGGGGAAATTGGTTTTACTATCCTAGATATAAAAGCGGAGCCAAGTATTGGGTAGAGTTTAACGGAGATTACCTTTTCCATTCCGTTACTTTTGACGCAAGCGGTAACATAAAGGATGATACATTGGGTAAAAGGGCATCTTCAGGCTGTGTGAGAATGTCAGTTGAAGACAGCAGTTGGTTTTATAATTATATTCCAAAGGATACTACTGTTTGGGTTAATTAATAAACTATTTTAATCATCACATATTTTAGATTTATAAAACATGTTTGGGTGAGTTTTTATGAAACTGGTGAGAAGAATTTCTATTGTGATCGCTTTTGTTATAATATTTGTCTCGGCAAATATGGGCAGCTTGGATACTGTAGAGGCATACCTTGATAAACCCTTTATCCACTCAATGTTTGCAGATCATATGGTGCTTCAGAGGGATGTAGAAAACCCTGTTTGGGGTTGGACTGCACCTGGTGAAACGGTTACAGTTGAAATTGGGGGCAGAATTTCTACATGTACAGCCGGCTCAGATGGGAAGTGGATGGTTAAAATCGGACCTTTCTCAAAAGGCGGGCCTTATGAGATGAAAGTGACTGCATCAAAGACAGCTTCAATAAAGGATATTCTCTTTGGTGAAGTATGGTTTTGCACAGGTTAATCCAATATAGTGCTTCAGCTTCGTGATGCTCTAAACCCAACCACTGAAATTCAGAATGCAAATTACCCCAACATACGCTTCTTCAATGTTCCATATGGATATGCAGGTACTCCTCAGGATAAATTCAGCTATCCCGATCAATGCAAGTGGCTGGCTTGCTCACCTGCAACAGCACAAAATCAGACAGCTGTAGGCTATTTCTTCGCACGTAAGTTAAGTACAGAGCTGTATGTTCCGGTAGGGATAATCCTTTCAGCAGTCGGTGGTACAAAAATAGAGTATTGGATGAGCAGGGACATTCTCGGAACCTTTCCGGATTATACTCAGGAACTCAATAACCTTCAGGTTAATTCTAATTCACTGACTGGGCTTTAAAACGGAATGATAGCACCTGTTTTACCTTATAGAATAAAGGGAGCCATATGGTATCAGGGAGAAGGCAGCACTGAAAACGATTTTAAGTATAGTAAGCTTTTACCCTCGATAATTAAGGATTGGAGGAACACTGAAAGGATTTGCCATGGATAGGGGATATAAGCGGACTTGATAATGCTTACAGCTCCTCTGTCAAGCTGACAATGTCGATAACTTGCACATGTATTAGAGCAAACTATATTGATGCAAATGCTACGATCGTACCGCCTACGCCAACGAAGTTTGCTACTCCCACACCAACCGAAGCAAAGACATATACTGTTTCAGGCTATGTAAAACATGATTTCAATTTTGCACAAAGTTCAGGGGAATTGATTAACTCGGGCTTTAGCATTGAATTGGAAGACACCGGACTTAAAGCAATGACTGATACAAAGGGCTATTTTGAAATTAAAAACGTCCCATTAAATACCAACGGTTATACTGTCAAGATCAGCAAAATCAACTATTTATCCCGGGAAATAAGGAATGTTTCGGTAAGAGGGAATATTGAGCTGTTTTCTTCCATAAATCCGATTGCTTTATGGGCAGGTGATATTTCAAAAGGCGGCGTACAGGATGGTGCGATAAATATCAGTGATGTTATTATAATTGCCACGCATTTTAATGCAACGGTTTCAAGCTATCCCGATGTAGGTATGTAATAATCTACCTTTTTGGAATACACCAAAGCTTGCCAGATATAAATATAGCTCAAAACCTTTTAATGAAAGAGGTTTTGAGCTTTTGTCAATGTCCTAAAAGCTATGGTGTAAATTTATTTAAATAGGGATTTTGCTTCTTTATATCTTTCCATCAACTTGTTTCCAATTTCGGGATTGAATTCAATTACCCTTACTATATAAGATAGAGAATTACCTTCGTACTTGCCCATGTTTTTTCCAAGCAGAGCTGTTTCAATACATACTCTAATAACGTTTATTACACAGTCCCTTTCATGATCTATATCGCACTGTCTGCATTGCAATAAAATTTCGGTTATTGCATCTACCAAATCCTCCGGTCTGTATGATTTAAAATCCTCTTTCGGTACTTTTTCCATGGCATGAGGTAATACTGTATTTTGACTCTCAAAATAGTAATCCATAACTATTTTGCTGAAGCCCACCAGACATTTGTTTTTTGAACAAATAGGGCAGCCTGCCGATGTTTTACAGCAGTTTATAACCTCTTTTTTTATCTTATCAAAGTCAATATCCATTTTTTTAGCCTCCAAACGAAAAATTTAGTACCCATTATAAATTTCGGTAAAAACTTAAGTTTATCTTAGCAGATATTATAGATAAGGGACTGTAATGTCATACATCAGAATACTAATGAAAATATTTATTGCAAAACTTATACAAAATACTTATTATAATAACAGGAAAACAAAAGGGGGATGAAAATGAATACTGGTACTAGAAGAGTAATTGCAGTTTTGTCAATAGTTTTTGTCATATTTGGAGTATCTTTCAATTATGCATATTCGTTGGATGCGGAAATTTCAGAGCTTCTTCAAAAGATGAGCATTTTAAGCCAAGAAGGTAAATTTGAAGAGAGCATAAGCGTGACAGATCAGCTATTTGCAAAAGATAAAACTCATATGGCAGCCTATGAATTTAAATCAATGGCATATTTTCGACTTGGAAAAATTGACAAAGCATATGATGTATTAGTAGAGCAGCTTAAGCTTAATCCTAGAAATAAAATAGCCATTTATAATGCAGCATGTGCATGTGCTAAGCTTGGAAAAAAAGACAATGCCATAGAGTACGTGAAGCAGCTTTTAACTCTGGAAATTACAGAGAAGAATGCTTTGCTAAAGGATAAGGATCTGGATTCAATAAAGCAAGCGGAAGAATTCAAAAAGCTTACAGGAATAAGTGTGCGTGTAGATGGAGAACTCCTATACCCTGATGTGCTTCCCATCAATAAAGATGGCAGGATAATGCTGCCTATGCGTTCAATTTTTGAAGCACTTGGAGCTAATATATCATGGGATGATAAAAGCAAAACCGTAACAGCAGTCAAAGGAAATACAACAGTAAAGATTAGCATAAACAAAAAAATAGCGAATATTAATGGAGAAGATATAGAGATTGATGTTCCGCCTGCTTTAAATCAAGGCAGAACCATGGTACCTGTCAGATTTGTATCGGAGTCACTCGGACAAACTGTTAGTTGGGATCCCGAAAACCAGCATGTTGATATAATTTCTGAAGCACCAAAAGGCAATGCAGATGGCTATGAAGAAGTAAAGAGTCAGTTAAACGGTATGACTAAAGTATCGGTTATAGACGGTATGTGGCCGGATCCTTACCACCTCGGTTCTGAGGAAGGAATGATAATGGTAATTGCTACAGATAAAAAGGCACTAGATTTGATGAATTCTTTAGATGATGCAAAAAGAAAAGAGTATATGTATAATATAGTCCAAGATAATTATGGATTTGTAGTTGGCTGCGATACTGTGTTTATGAAATTTATTTATGAAGGAAAGGTTTATTATTCAGGCACAATGAGCTATGATAAAGGCATTGACAGTGTTAATCTTACATATTATGAAAAAGGGTTACCTTCAAATGTTGTAAAGCAGTATAAAAATACATTAAACTATAAAGACTTTTATCTGCTGCCAAAAGAAGAGCAAACATCTACAAGTTTAAAAGAGTTATCATAAACCATAGTATTTTCTAAAGCTATAATCCATAAAAAGGAGATGCAAAACGAATTTTTAGTTTTGCATCTCCCTAATAAAATAACAACTGAGTTTTATAATTGTTTCCATACCTGGGTATTGCTAAAAGTTTACAGTCCATATACGGCCAAAATTGCTTGGGATGACTAAATTCCAATCGGCTCCCGAAAGGACATTTTTCAAATTGAGAGCATCATCTGAATCTCCATACAATTCTTCCCTATAAGTTCCATTATAAGGGAAACAAAAGGGGATGGTTTGGTCACTATCACTGAAATTCAGTGCAATAAGGCTGAACTTATTCTCATATTCACGCGAGAACATCAATACTCCCTTAATCTGATAATTGTCATAATGGTTATAGAAATAGTGCTTGCCCTGTCTGAATTGAGAATTTTTTGCCCTTATCGTCGTTAATCTTCTCACGAGCCCGATTATTTCCTTACCTATATCATCATAGAAATAGTCCCAACGTACAGGCCTGTAGAGCATAACCCTCCCCCAGCCGCTGTTTGGCACGTAGTAATTTTCTCCGAACTCTTCTCCCTGCCAAAGAAGAGGGATTCCCTTCGATGTAAATAAACCCATTAAATAGGGCTGTATCTTATACCAGACATCTCTGCTTCCCTCGCTAAGCAGCTCATTGTCCTTTTTGATCATTTTAAAATTACATATAAATCTTTTATGGTCATGGTTTTCAATATACTGTAACGCAGTCTTCTTGAGCCTGTCATTGTTAGTATTGGTTTCTTCGGGATAGCTTAATAGTCCGAATCTATAACCCAGGCTTGTTATGTGGTCAAAGTCTCCGCCGGCTACTGCTTGTGCAGCACCAAGGGTTTCGTTTTGCCATGTACAGTTGCTGTACGTTTTCTCAATAATTTCTTCGGGACCTTCAAGCTGCTCGGCACATTGTATAAGGTTTATATAGTCTCCATTTTTGAACCTCTTCCAATGATTGTCTGAATTGGCATTGCTTTTAACCAATTGATATGTGCTGTAGGTCAGGTTTGCATATCCGTTTCCGGTTGGACCATCCCAAAAATTAGGTACACAGTCATATCGGAAGCCGTCAACATGATAACAATCTAGCCAGTGGTTATTGACTGTAAAGAAAAAGTTTCGGGTAAACTCTCTGTTGTAATCAGTACTTTCTCCGAAGTAGTCCTTGGAAAATGGGCCCATAAAGGGATTTTCACTAAATTTTAGTTTTTTATAAACATATGAGTAGGTAAAGATATCACTGGTATGACCGTAAACCGAATCGAGAATAACTGCTATGCCACGCTGATGGGCAGCATCAACCAAACGCTGCATATCTCTCCTTTTGCCGAATCTCTCATCAACACCGAAATATCCTACGGGAAGATAGCCCCAATCGATGGTGCTTAGTACATTGGATACCGGCATCAGCTCTAAACAGTTAACACCCAGATCTTTAAGATAGTCCAGCTTTTCTATGGTGCCATCAATCCCTCCGCCGAATTCACCAAGCATTAATTCGTACATTATCAGGTCATTTATTGCAGGAACACACCAGCTTTCCTCATTCTCACTCCAAGTGTGAGGCTCATAGGATAATGTAATAGCTGACATCTTACCTGTAGAAAACTCCCGGGCAAACGGACAAACTATCCAGTCTATCATCTCATGTGTTTGTGAGTCCCTGAGCATATATCTGTAAACGTACTTGCCTGTAGTGCCCCAGGAAGATTTGGGATGAGTTCCTGAAGAATTGTATATATTAACCTTGCAGGACCAGTAGTCTCCCAATTCCTGGTCATATGAGTAAGTCATCTCAAAATCACAAGGATTAATTTCCTGTAAGAATTGATCCTTTTCATGGATTACCCTAACCCACATTTTATAACCGTTCTTTGCAGAAACCCAGGGCAGCGGCATGCCAAATTCCACTACTCCGGGCGATACTTCTCGTGCCCCAAGCTTTTCCAGCGGCAGAAGTTTCATCTTGTTTCCTCCTATCCATATATTACATTATAATACAAATATGCTCTAGCAAGACAATTATTATACATGATTAACATAGGCTTTCCCTCAAAAGAATTTATGATTATATTGATTTTAATATATAAGATTTTATAAAATTGACGCAATTTTACCCATAATCAATGTTATAATAGATGAAATATGATTTAGCTAGATATTAAGCGATTTATCAAAATTAGAGGTGGCAGATGAAAAGAGAATTTACTTATTCACTATTACAGACTTTGGTTAAAGACCGTGACTTTATGCCATTGCAGGATGCAGACGGCAGGTATAGGATATATGATCAGATAAACATTCTTACAAAAGACGCTTACGGGTCCTTGGTAATCGTGGAATTGTTGGATGGGGATATGTTTACTGCTCAAGACATAAAAGAAAGACTTAAAGGCAACCAGAATACCATTCAGCAAACGGAAGTCGGGGTAGCACAATATCTTTATGAAGTATTTATTTTCAGTTCGTATCCTGACAGAGATAAGCTTGATGCCATAAGATCCGCACAGCTGTTAAAGCCCATAGGTAAAAAATATGTAAAATGCTTAAGTGTAAACTTAGAAAGCAAATCGGTTGAAAAGCATTTCAAGCTCCCATTAACAGACATGGGGATTAGTAAAACAATAAAGTCTACTCTGAAGGAAGGCATTTATAAGGAAACTGAAAACAATGATATTGAGGATGTTATCATTCAAAAGAAGAAGGAGTTTCAAATAAAACTTGAAGCCAAGGCACCAATACTGACATATTTATTTATTGCTTTGAACATAATTATTTTTGCAGCAATAAAATTATATTCGATTAAATCGGGAGAAGGTTTTGACATTCTATTGCTCAAATTTGGTGCAAAAGAAAATGGACAAATATTAGCAGGTGAATATTGGAGGTTTATTACTCCGATATTCTTGCATCTTGATGAGATGCATATTTTTCTGAATTGTTATTCACTATATGCACTAAGTATCGTCGAAAGGTTATTCGGGCATGTAAAATTTTTGGCCATTTATTTGATCGCAGGTATTGCAGGAAACATAGCAAGCTTTTTATTCTCCATGAGTTGGGGGGCTGGAGCTTCCGGTGCTATATTTGGACTGCTTGGCTCACTGCTTTATTTAGGTTTGCAGAGGCCGGCCCTTTTCAGAGCGTATTTTGGTGCGAATGTGCTTATTACTATAGTTATTAACCTTGCATACGGGTTTTCCAGATCGGGAATAGATAATTTTGCACATATCGGTGGTCTCATAGGCGGATTTTTAGCTACAGGTGCGGTATCAACTTCTAATATAGCAAAATGGTACTTAAACAGATTTATCTATATTGCAATTATTGTTGTAATGCTTGCATCAAGCTTGTTTTATGGTTTTAATAGTACAAAAAGCACTTTAACATTAAAGATAAATGCCATGGAGGAGCTCTACGTAAGCCAGAAGTGGAGCGAAGTTAAAAAGGTCGGCAAGGAGATAATAGAATTGGAAAAAGCGGATGACGTCAGTAAATCTGCTGCATATTGGTACTTGGCCTGGACTGAATATGTTACGGGGAATAAGGAAGAAGCATTAAACCATTCAAAAAAGTTGACGGAGTTTGACCCTTTGAGAGGGCGGTATTTTTCTGCATTTCTTTACTATGAGATGGGTCAGTATCAAAATTCCAGGAATGAGGTAAATGAAGCGAAAAAATTGAAGAATAGTAATGATGCAATTTATAAGGCTATATCGGAAATCGACGGATACTTGAAAAAGTTAGGATACTGATTTAATTTCATAAGATAAAATATTTATGCAAAGAGGCAGGTAAGGTCATAAATCTTACCTGTCTTTGTTTATTGGAGAAAGCCTTGACAAAACGGGGGTTACAGTTGTAAACTGGTATTAGGTTACGAATGTAACCTAAAGGGAGGAAATTATATGGATTCATTAGCAGCAAAGATAACAGATTCTGAAGTTGAGGTTATGCGTGTTTTGTGGGAGGCGGGGTGCGAGCTTCCTATTACCGATATAAGAAAACCACTTGAACAAAAAAGCAGTTGGGAAACTTCCACCATAAAAACGTTGCTTCGCAGGTTGTGCGAAAAAGGGGTAGTTTTAGCGACTAAAAGGGATGTGTTCTATTACAAGCCTTTAGTTAGTGAGGCGGAATATAACGAGTACTCCACCCAGAACCTGATTGACCGGTTGTTTGCCGGCAGTGCTAAAAAGCTTGTGGCATCTTTATTGGGAAGCAAGAAACTAAATAAGTCGGATATTGAAGAACTTCAGAATATGTTTAAAGTAGGTGACAAGGATGAATGATGTCATAAAGCTGGTTTTGTCCCTTTCATTGTCAGGCAGTATTCTTGCCTTAATAATACTTGCCGTAAAGCCGCTAATAAGGCATAAAGTATCAAAAACCATGCAGTATCTACTTTGGATTGTAGTAATTTTTAGGTTTCTGGTTCCTTTTTCTTTTGAGAGCAGCATTGTTAATGAACTGTTTTATAAGAGTAATGCTACAAATAATGGTGCAAGCTCTATGCGTACTATAATCGAAAAAACAAACATCGAAAAGATAAATCCGGATTTACACCATTCAAATAATTTTCCCAAAGCATATGATTTATCTGATATATCTATCTCATCTAGTCAGCCCAATTCCAATGAAAAGTCGGCCGCGGGTACTGCAGATAGTAAATTTAATTTCATAGATATGCTAAAGGATATTTTTTATAAATATTCTATGCTGATTTGGATATTGGGCATTATGTTTTTTCTTAGTTACAATCTTACGGGATACCTAAGATTTTTAAAGCAA
This sequence comes from Pseudobacteroides sp., assembly GCF_036567765.1. NCBI lineage: Bacteria > Bacillati > Bacillota > Clostridia > Eubacteriales > Oscillospiraceae > Pseudobacteroides > Pseudobacteroides sp. The sequence goes on along the minus strand of NZ_DATCTU010000121.1, from coordinate 73,237 downwards.
ATAAGAAAAGCAAACAGACCTGCTTCGGATGAACAAAGTCAAACTTTAAATAATTTATTAAGGGGGTACAGGTTGAAACTTTTTCGCAACCGATATGTGAAAGCCCCAATGCTTATTGGCATTGCAAGGCCCTGTGTTATAATTCCCGACACAGACTTTTCCGAGAAACAAATAAAGTTTATTCTGCTTCATGAGATTAATCATATGAAGCGGTTTGACATAGCTATAAAGTGGCTGACAATGATAGCTCAAGCTATTCACTGGTTTAATCCGCTGATGTACCTTATAAGAAAAGAAATCGGTCATGCCTGCGAATTGGCTTGTGACGAAGCAGTTATAAAGAATCTTAGTGTTAAAGAAAAGCAGGACTATGGGGATACGCTTATAGATGTGGCAGCTGGCGGCAAATATAACTCGGTACAATTACAGGCAACTATGTATGAAGAGAAGCAGAGCCTCAAAGATCGGCTTACGGCTATCATGAACCATGGAAAAAAGTCGAAAGCTATGGTGCTGTTATCTGCAGCTTTGTTTATAGCCGTTATAGTAGGAGCTCTATATTTAGGAGCTGGTGTTGGAATTGGTGCCAGCTCTCCGCCGAATATTTATATAAGTGCTGAATATGAAAAGACAAAGAAGGCGGTGGTTGGGACTTATTCATGGAATTCTGTCAATGCTGATTCAGTAAATCCGCTAGAGATGAAATACAATCCTGACAATATAGTTAACATAAGTTCAAGACAGCAGATGTCAATAAGTACACAAAAGATAAAAATTGACAGGAAACATGATTTTACCTTGATAGGACTTACAGTTTACAAGGAAGGCAGAAGGGCGCAGTTTGAATCCCCTGAACCAAGCATAATCAATGGGGTTTTATATTTTCAGGCACCTGTTGATGGCGGGGAGTATATATATGGAGTTAAGCTGGGGTTTAAAGATAAAGGACAGGTGGAATACTCCTTTGTTGTTAGAGTTGATATGATGAACTTTGACTTAGATCGGATTTCAAAGCTCAGAACACCTTATAAAGGTGAGGCTTGGAAGGTTTCGGATTTGGCACAAAATTTGCCGGTACCTGAAAAAAGCTTTATTCAAAGCTATATATCATTGGAAACAGATAAGCGGCCTTATGGACTGACGGTATTTTATGGACTTCAATATGATGGTACATATGTTAGTGAATGGCCTCTTATAAGAAGCGATAAAGCAAGCTATTCCAATCTGCAGAAGAATGCACTTGTTTTATTTTGCATGATTGATAATTTGGATAAAGTTACGTTTGCATTTCGGAATTCACCGTCTGGTGAAAGACTTGATGAACCAAAGTATGACTCAAGGTTCACTTTTTTTCGCACGGATTTTCAAGATAGGTATGGCTGTTAAAGCAAATACTGACTGGAATATGATTCTCGTCCGTAAGGATAAAAATTCGCCTTGGCTAATTGATGATCAAGGGTATTAAATAACAAATTACCAATTCGCTATATATTTACATGCATACCAACACTTCATGGGGGAAGAATAAGGACGAGGTGATGACATATGAAAAATATAGGTGTAGAAAAAGGTCTGACTAATGTAGCTGACTATTTGAAGAATCAGGGATATACAGTGCAGATTCTAAGTGAAAACATTGAAAATAATATTGCCAAATATGATAATCTAGATGTAATTATTGCTGCAGACTACAACACCAATATGATGGGTTTTGCAGATACATCTACCAAGATTCCAGTAATTAGTGCCAGCGGACTTACTGCAGAAGAAGTGAAGAACATGATAGATCAGAAGACATCTAAATAAAATCAATTAACTGACAATTAATCAGCAGCCCTCCTATCTGCATATGCCAGACATAGGAGGGTTTACTTACTTATACATACCAAAATATCAGGAGCTAAGGCTATGAAGCAAATAATGCTTGAATCTATACCATACTCTGGTATAGGCTATTTTATAGCCACAAAGCCTTCTAATTTAAATATTCCAACAAAATTAAAGGCTATGGTGTATCAGATATTAAGGAGGTATTTTATGCAGGCTTGGACTCCTCAGGCAACCTATATGTAAAAAAAAGCAGGATGGTACTGAGAGGCATGGCCAGCATGGTATAGAGTAGTGGAATAAAAGTCGAAGCATTGCGGAATGCAAACCCTGGTATTAATCCCAGTGCTTTATACCGCCAAGGTAGACTAATCAAATCTTATCCTGTTGCCACAGGCAAGCCATCAACCCCTACACCAACAGGGAACTTTACAATAGTAAATAAGCACGCAGATGTTGAAGACCTTTTTTCCTTTGTCGGTGTTTGTACACCTATAAGAATTTTTTAGCGAGATGTATTCTAAAAATGATGCTGTAACTTTTCACCATAAATTTCCGTTATAATTAGTGTAATGGATAAAGGGGTGAGCATGTGGAGGGCTTTAAAAAGATATACAGGGAAAACTATAAAAAGGTTGATAATTACTTAAGAAATATTTGCAAAAATACTGAGCTTGCAGAAGATTTGACCCAGGAAACCTTTTATAAAGCTCTCCTGATGTTTTATAGCGATAAATCGTCTTATATATGCATTAAATGGTTGATACGTGTTGCTCACAACAACTTTATAGACTATGTAAGAAAAAATAAAATCAATATATTAAATTTCGAACCCTATGAAGAGGATTTTAAAGCAACAGCAAAAAATGATACTGATATACTACATTTAGCTGAAGCATTAGGGAGGCTGCCGCTGCATTTTAAAACAGCAATACTGCTTAAGGACCACTATGGTTTTTCATATAAGGAAATAGCAGAAATAATAAATTCTACCGAATCTTCGGTTAAGGTTACTTTGCACAGGGCAAGGAAAAAGTTTAGGGAGGTTTACAATAGCCATGAATGAAGAATTGGGACCACAATGTGAGGTGGTAAAAAAATTACTGCCTGACTTTTTGAAAGAAAGGTTATCAGATAGCGAGAAGAAAAGCGTCGAAAATCATCTTAAGGAATGTGATGAATGCTTCAGTATATTCGAAGGTATAAAAGCTGATTCCATGATGGAATTAAAGGATGAACACCTGGAAATCAAGCAAAGAAAGCTGGAGAATATCTTCTTTAAGAGAGTACTGGGAAGAATAGTAATAGCATGTGCGTTGGTAATTGCTATTTGCTATATAGTTCTGACATTTATTTTTCAAACGATAATGGCAAAGCCTCTGATGAAGAAGAATGAGATGGTGAGGGGGGCACTAAATGACATTGTTCACTTCAATATTCCTGGGGGAAGGGCTAAGGGTGGCTGGTTAGGCCGACTTGGACCTCTTGAATCCATAAATATATTTGAGTTCGAGCAGCCTCTTTTATTTGGAAATTCTCGAAGCGGAAAGTTTGATTTGGCTGTTCCTAATTATATAGGAGAAATAGACTGGAAAACTACATATTTAGATAATGGTGCTGTTTTTCCAGTTGGCTGGGGCCATCAGGTTAACAGAAATGATGATTCTTTGAAAAAAGTCAAATCCAAGCTTGAAGCGGTTAAAGATTGGAGCCTTAGTTCATTGACTGTCTATTTTGAGAAGCCGGTAACACTTGAAAACCTTGATGTCCTGGTTACAAAAATTGATAATGGTGGTTACAGGGAGTGGTGGTTTTCAATAGATACAAGCGGTATTTCAATAAATAAATGGGGTTACAAAAACATGGGCTTTCTTCGTGCAAACTGGGGATTTCCATTAAATATAGAAATGGTGGGCCATCTGGCACCCGATGTAACCGACTTCCCCAAAAACGAAGCAGCTTCAAATGATGGGGTGGAAGACGGTTCTAATATAGATGATTTGTGGGCTCTTGATGCCAAACAACCTGTAGCACAAAGCTTTAAGTATTTCAAGAACGAAATGAAAAGATTTATAGAGTACTCCAAATATCTTAAAGATGATGAGTTTGCATCCGACCTCATAAAGGTCAATGATCTTATAGGGTCAAAAAACCTCAGGTTTAATGGTGTACTTTTAAAAGTGCCTACGGTGTCGGCACTGAAGCTATTTGATGATAAAAACATAGCAGATGTTCGTATTGTAGAGGTTGAATTTAATTATGACAGATAAATACTATAAACACTTAATGCTTAAATTAAAACTTTCTTAGGAGTGGTGAAATTGAGTTCAAAAATAGGTCCTGGTACTATTTCAGGCCCAATATTTTTTCTTGGCATTCTTGTTTCAATCAAGATTGGGAGAACCTTCTGCCTTGGTACGATATTTTTAAATGCGATAGGTATCAGCAAAAAATCAGTGCTGTACAATACATTATTTATATCTCTGGCTTTATTTATAGCAGGTTTTATACTGGGATTGATTTTTGAGAAAAACGAGGGTGCCAGCTTTGGCAAAAATATGTGTATAATTTTGGGGGCTGCAGTTATAATTTTTCTAGTTGCTGCATATGGGTTTCACGTAGACTTGCTATACCCTTTTAGAAAGTCTCCCATTTAAAATTCTACGTAATTTATATTAAGGAATAGGAGAGTCTAAACCAGATTACTTCGAAATTTGCTGAAATGTTTGGATAAATGAAGCATAAAACCATCTAGGGACAATTAATCGGCAAAGATATCGAAATATTCAACTAAAACACTTAAAAAATGTCGAAACATGAAATGACAAATTATAATTATTCAGCTATAATAGTAAATGGTCATAAGAATGTTAAAAAAATAACTTACTATTATATATTAAAAATGTAATCTTGCATTCGGCAGAGCAAAGCAAAGATGTTTTGGCAAAGCAGTGAAGCTTCGGCAGTCTATTGCCTTACATAAGTATACAAATCTAATTATACACTTATATTTATGGCAAGTAATTCTTTTTATCATTCCTTAATTATGGCTGATCCATTGATATATAAATATAGTTATATTCAAGCGGTGAAGTATAATCCTTCCAAAATTTTGTTTTGTTTAAGAAATTAATGCATATTCTATACAATAATTTCTCATGGCAACATTAATATTGGAAAATCACTTGATAACTTTTTGCAAATGGGATTTTGAAAGAATTATACATATACCAATGGACACGTTTTACAGTATCTTTTACTGCAAAACTTTTATTATAAATTTTTTCAAATACATATTATAAGAGGAAAAGGTTATGAAAACATTAACAAATCACAAACGCATCAAGGTAACCGTCAATGGACGGGAAATCGAGGTCTATGACAATCTTACCATCCTTCAGGCATTACTTCAGGAGGATATACATATACCTCATCTTTGCTATGATATCAGACTTGAAAGGTCAAACGGAAACTGTGGATTATGTGTAGTTGAATTGGGAGACAGAGACGTGAAAGCATGTCAGACTCCTGTTAAAGAGGGTATGGTTATTTGCACCAATAGCCCTAAGCTTGAAAACTATAGGAAGGTACGCTTAGAGCAGCTTCTTTCTGATCACAATGCAGATTGCGTTGCTCCCTGTGTTACCACTTGTCCGGCTAACATAGACATTCAATCCTATCTTCGCCACGTCGGTAACGGTAATTATGAAGCTGCAATACGCGTTATCAAAGACAACAATCCTTTCCCTATTGTGTGCGGCCGTGTATGTCCACACACATGTGAATCGGCATGCCGCCGCAATTTGGTTGATTCACCTGTTGCAATAAACTATGTAAAAAGGTTTGCTGCTGATTGGGATATGTCAAGGGGTCCCTGGATTCCTGATTTAAAACCTTCCACAGGAAAGAAAATTGCTATTGTAGGTGCAGGACCGTCAGGTCTTTCAGCTGCATACTACAGTGCGATAAACGGTCATGATGTAACTGTATTTGAACGTCAGCCCCATGCAGGCGGAATGATGCGTTACGGAATTCCGGAATATCGTTTACCAAAGGCTACCCTGGATAAAGAAATCGATATAATGAAAAAGATGGGTATCAAGATAATGACAGGTAAAGCGTTGGGAACGCATATACGTCTTGAGGATCTTAATAATGATTTTGACTCGGTTTATCTTGCAATAGGATCATGGCGTGCAACCCCTATGCATCTTGAGGGAGAAAATCTTGAAGGTGTATGGCTTGGAATACAATACCTTGAGCAGGTAACAAAGGGTATGGATATTAAGCTTGGTGACAATGTGGTTGTCATTGGTGGAGGTAACACTGCCATAGACTGTGCTCGTACAGCACTTCGTAAAGGTGCTAAATCAGTTAAGTTGATTTATCGTCGTACCCGTGAAGAAATGCCGGCTGAGCCCTATGAAGTTGAAGAAGCTTTGCATGAAGGGGTAGAAATGCTCTTTTTAATGGCACCAAATAAAATTGTTATGAACGGCGGAAAGAAAACACTTCACTGTATGGAAATGCAGCTTGGTGAACCGGACCGTTCAGGTCGTCGTCGTCCTGTACCCGTTGAAGGCAGTGATGTTTTGATAGATGCAGACACAATTATTGGTGCAATCGGTCAGAGCACAAATACTCAGTTCCTATATAACGATATGCCCGTTAAGCTTAATAAGTGGGGCGATATAGAAATCAATGGCAATACTATGCAAACATCTGAAGTAAAGATATTTGCAGGTGGTGACTGTGTTACAGGTCCTGCAACAGTTATTCAGGCAGTAGCAGCAGGCCGTCATGCCGCAGATGCTATGAATAGTTTCCTGACGAAAGGATATGTTCAGGAGGCCAACGCAGACTATAGCTGCAGCCGCGGGTCGATGGAAGACCTACCTAAGTGGGAGTTCGAAGAAATGCCTAAGGTTTTCCGTGCAAAAATGCCAGAACTTTCAATAAGTCAACGCAAAAATAACTTTAATGAGGTTGAGCTTGGATATAGTGACGAGTCTGCCAGAGAGGAAGCACGCCGCTGCCTTAAATGCGGTTGTAAGGAACGCTTCAGCTGTGACCTCAGAAAAGAAGCACAAGCTCACAAAATAGAATATGTAAATCCTATTCATGAACGCCCATACATTCCAATTGTGGATGATCATCCGTTTATCATCCGCGACCACAATAAATGTATTTCATGCGGACGCTGTATTGCAGCGTGTGCAGAGATTGAAGGGCCGGATGTCCTTACATATTATACAAAACATGGGAGACAGCTTGTTGGAACAAAAAGCGGTCTGCCCCTTCAGGAAACAGACTGTGTCAGCTGCGGTCAGTGCGTGAATGCCTGTCCTTGTGGTGCACTTGATTTCAGACGTGAAAAAGGAAAGGTATTCAGGGCAATCAATGACTCCGGTAAGACAGTTGTAGGTTTTGTTGCTCCTGCAGTTCGCAGTATTGTTTCATCTTATTTTGGTATTCCATATGATGAAGCATCACCTTTTATGGCTGGAATATTAAGAAAAATGGGATTTGATAAGATATTCGACTTCTCATTTGCTGCCGATCTCACCATTGTGGAAGAGACAACAGAGTTTCTCACTCGTGTTGAGAAGAAAGGTGTTATGCCTCAGTTTACATCATGCTGTCCAGGATGGGTCAATCTGGTTGAAAAGCGTTATCCAGAGATCATACCGCACCTTTCAACCTGTAAATCACCTCAGCAGATGATGGGAGCAACGGTTAAGAATCATTATGCAAAATTAGCCGGAATAAAGAAGGAAGACCTTTTTGTAGTTTCTATAGTGCCATGTCTTGCTAAAAAGCATGAAGCAGCCCGCTCTGAATTTGCTCCTGAGGGAATAAGGGATGTAGATGCAGTCCTCACTTCAAGTGAAATGCTTGAAATGGTTGAACTGCTCCGTATCAAAACCGCCGATATAGTACCACAAGAGTTTGATGATCCATATAAGAGGGTAACTGGTGCAGGGGTTCTCTTTGGTGCTTCCGGAGGTGTTGCTGAAGCTGCTCTTCGAATGGCTGTTGAGAAGCTTACAGGAAATGTTCTTGTAGATCGTCTTGACTTTGAAGAAATTCGTGGGTTTGAAGGTCTCAAGGAAGCTACAGTTGACGCAAACGGCACAAATGTACGTGTTGCTGTTATAAGCGGTCTACATAATGCTGAACCAATCGTGGAAAAGATAATCCAAGGCGTTGATGTTGGTTATGACCTTATAGAAGTAATGGCGTGCCCTGGTGGATGTATTTGTGGTGCAGGACATCCGGTACCGGAAAAGATAGATGCAATGGAAAAACGCCAGCAGGTTCTCGTGAATATAGATAAAACCGCCCAGTATCGTAAATCCCAGGAAAACCCTGATATACTAAGGCTGTACAATGAGTTTTATGGTGAGGCAAACTCTCATCTGGCACATGAACTGCTGCACACAACCTATACGCCAAAGGTTGGGGATAATGCCTGCAACACTGTAAAGAAGAAAGCAAACTCAGCCTTTGTGACGCAGGAATTTACCATCTGCATGTGTGAATCATGTTCTGGTAAGGGATCAAAGGAGCTTTATAATTCAATGTCCGATGCTGTAAAGAAGCTCAAAATGGATTCCTTTATCAACGTAAGAACAATACGTTTAAAGGATACTCACTCAGGCAGTGGCATTTACATAACTCTTAACGGTCAGCAGATTGAAGAAGGAGCACTTGGAAGTATGCTCAAGGGCTCGAAATAAACCACTGAAGACTGTATAAAATTAAAGAACTAAATTAATTAAGCTAATAGCTGAAATGCTAACATAAAGAGCTGCTGCAAAATGTAGTATACAAGACACATTTTGCAGCAGCTCTGTTTTCAATATTAATCAAGGTTGCAAAATCATATTATTAGAAAGCGTAAACTGTACCTGGTTCTATCGATTCATTATAACCGAAACGCATTGCTATAACCATTACATCATGCATATTTATTACTCCATCATTATTAACATCGCACTTATTGTTATAATTTGGATCTTGATATGTTGAATTGAAAGATATTGCTAATAGTACAAGGTCTCCCATGTTGACCTTTCCATCTTCATTTATATCTCCGGGAATAGGTTTCTTTGGAGTGGGAATTAGACCTTTGGCTTCCTCAAAGGATGCCAGCCATGCAAGTGAAGCGTTAAGATCCACATTTACTTCATTTGTAAAGTAGTTATAGTAATCATCTTCATAGCTTTTCTGAGCCGGTAAGTAACGAGGATCATCAGCGTTCACAAACCTCATTGCATTTAGTGATGAAGTAGCTCCACTAACTAAAAATCCTCCGGGAGCTTTTGGGAAACTTTTGTCATCCTGATAGGCAAAGAAAGCGTGATAGGGGTTTTTAACAGGATTTTTCCCATAGCCGGTGATATAACTTTTTACTATTGGGTTTCTGCCTAAAAGGTAATCCATGAACTCGCCAACGCCATTTAAATACTTTTTGTCTCCTGTCAAGGAATATGCATATGCCATAATTATTCCGTTATTGGCCCCAAGGAGGTTTGATTCATTTGGATATCCGTCTAATATACCGGATGTGCTGCCAATCTTGTATGGAAAACTGTTTTCAGCTAAAGGCATTCCATAGCCTTGTTCTCTTTGAATAGAAAGGTACAGATCAGCGGCATTAGTAATATTTTTTACTGCTGCAGGAAATTCGGAAGCCTTGTTAAGTGCCAGGGATAAAGTCCCAAGCCCTGCTGTGGTATTTCTGTCTATGCTTCCCTGAAATCCATCATTAAAATATGCTGTCAATTTCACAGGCATTTGACAAAAATATTTTGAGGTCTTTATGTAATCAAGATATAAATTTTTACCGGTTGTTAAATACAATTCGCATGCTGCCCAATAGAATTCGTCCTCAAAATAGTCATTTGGATATGAAGAAGGTGCTTGACCACTTGGGTGTGGCTGATAGATAGCCGGATTTTTCATTGCAGCAGCCCATGCTGTTTCGGCAGCTGCCACACACTTGTCTGAAAAAACGGTATCTATTGATTTCCAAAGTCTTGCGGCTTGTGCTGCACATGATGCAAGATTGAGGGTTGCATCAGTTGTAGGCGGATAGTATACTCTGCTTATCAAGGGTCCAGTACCTGCCACGTCTAGGCCAATAACGGCTTCATTTATTTGATAAGGTGCCATTCCTGCTCGGTCAAAGCCTTGAGGGATCTGAAGCTTCAGCATGCCTTCCATGCCCCAGCGTGCTTCGTCAAGGATATCTGGAATTCCATTTCCGCTTTCAGGAATATTCATTGTGTTATCTTTAAAAGCATCGGATTTTCCTGTAATCTTGGCATTTTCATACTGGTTTTGTATTTTCCATAATGCCATTGCATTATAGGAGGTATACTTTGTATAAAATCCTCCATCATACCATCCGCCTGTTACATCAAGAGTTGAAGGGCCGGTGTAATTTATGCCGGGTACCAGTCTGGCTTTATCCGGATTATCTCTTGCTGCTCTTGCCCATTGTGATTCAACACAGTAAGGTATTTTAATTTCTATACCACTTCTGGCGTGATAGAAATATTTCAATGCATCGTATTGGAGTTGTGAGTAAATATTATTTCCTATATCAAAGGAATGGCTTGAAGCATTCCCTGCGAACAGCTTGTAGCCAGTGCCTGGAGTAGTATAACTGGAAAAGTCAATTATCTGGACATTTTCTCCTGACGCATGATTCTGGCCGAAAGCTTGTGTCTTACCTGAAGCAACCACAACGCCTAAACTGTTCTTAAGTTCCCAATCCAAAGTAGATGTGGAGTCAGTCTTTATTGTGGCTTTTTTGATTGAATCAGAGTAATATCCCAACTGGTTTACCCTTATATCCATTGAGGGAGTAATAACAGGTGTTGGTGTTGGAGTTGACTTAGGGTCGGCTGAGTCATCATTTAGTGATATCGAAATAAATTTAACATCATATGGTAGTGACCCGGCTAATTCTCCACCTAGATGAAAAGCAAGCTGTGCATCTTTGTAATCCTTAGTTGCAGTAAAGGTGTCGTTGATCTCAAGAACCTTATCTGCAGTGAGGGCGTAAGGGCTCCAATTATTATTCCATGCCTCACCATAGGGTTCACCCCTATCACCTATTTTGGCGTAAATCTTGCAATTCTTTGAAGCTGTGACTTTGAATTTTACGGTATATTTATGGCCGTTGTAAATAGTAAAATCATTATGCTCCACTGCTACATCCCATTTGTTTGTGCCCTTTTGGTCCATATGGACAACAAGGCGTTCATCCTTTACATATGAATATGCATTGTTTTGATTGCTTAGATTTAACTTCCAAGGCGAACTCAATCCGTCAGTAAAATCTGTCCGTTGAAGCACTTCAACACTGAAAGCAAAGGTTATGCTGCTTACCAATGTTAGGACAGAAGCCGAAATGGCTGCCAATACGGTTTTTTTAAACATTTTAATTCCCCCTTAGTTTTATATTTTAATATTTGAAGCACAATTTTAAGATAAAAAATATTGTCTTATGTCGGATAATGAAAATATATCTGGGGAGATAGTTCGAATATATGGTAGGAGTATGAAAGTTCGTTTTATGTTATTTAATGTATGTAATTTTTAAGGACAATAAGAGCAATATATTCATGGGATAAAACATAATATTACTTTTCCAGCTATGTTAATCCAGTAACTATACTAATTTTATCATAGGATATATAAAGGTGTAAAGCAAGATATACGTTATCTTCAAAATTAATTGGCATATATTCTTTTCTCTTAAATACAAAATATAAATTATCCATCATTAGGCTATCTCAAAAGTTCCTATTTTTTATTAGATCAGAAAGGTTTTGTATTCAGTAGTATAGTTCTTCAGTTTATACTAGAAGTATATACCGGAATGTAAATCTTCCAAATGAAACTTATACACTTAAAGCTTCACCGTTAATGCTGGATATACCGGAGACGCTTAGGGGCTTTTATACTTATAGCTGCAAATTTAATACCATAGTAAGAAAGATTTAATACTATGGTAAGCATTTCACTAAAATTTTTAACAAATATCAAAAAAAAGTCCATTTATAGAAAAAATTCATTTTATATAATAAATATATGAATTTTATATTTGCATTGTTCTGTATGCATTGCATTACGGTAATGGAGGAGAGATTATGATTAAGAACGTAAAAAAGTCTATTAGTGTATTATTGGTATGTTTAATGGCTTTATCACAAATCATTGTCATGCCGACCCCAGCTGAAGTCACAGCCGCAAGTGCGGAACAGCTCCAGGAATTTGATATGGAACAGGTTAAGATAATCGATCCGTATTATGTGAACGCCTTTAATAAAGAAGTTGCATATTTGAAAATGCTTAATGCTGATCGTCTGGTAGCTGGATTCAGAGAGGTATCGGGATTGCCCAAAAAAGCAGACAGATATGGCGGTTGGGAAAATACCATGATTCAGGGCCATACATTGGGACATTACCTGTCGGCTATTGCCAAGGCATATAAAAACACAAAAGGTGATGCAGCATTAAGTACCGAATTAAAAAACAAAACCGATTATATCATCAACGAACTGGAAGCCTGTCAGAATAAATTTAGTAGAGGCTACTTGTTTGCAACCCCTGAAACACATTTTGATGTTATTGAAGGCAGATCGACAGGTAATAGCTGGGTGCCATGGTATACAATGCATAAGATTTTGTCCGGTCTTATCGATGTTTATATATACGAAGGCAATCCAAAAGCATTAAACATAGCCCAAAAATTGGGAGACTGGGTCTATAACAGGGCATCAAAATGGGATAGTGGGACACGCTCAAGGGTGTTGGGGGTGGAATACGGCGGAATGAATGATTGTCTTTATGATTTGTACAAAATTTCAAAAAGCAGCAACCATTTGACAGCAGCCCATCTATTTGATGAAACTAATTTATTTAATACCATTGCTGCAGGAACCAACAATTTACCAGGCAGACATGCCAATACTACCATTCCTAAGTTTGTCGGTGCTTTGAACCGCTATCGTACACTGGGAAGTGCTGAAAGCTCCTATTTGACTGCTGCACAGCAGTTTTTCACCATTGTATTGAGGGATCATACCTATGTAACAGGGGGGAACAGTGATAACGAGCATTTCGGGCAACCTGGTAAACTGTTTGCTACTGCAACAAATGTTAACAATGAAACATGCAATACATATAACATGCTGAAGCTTTCCAGAGAACTGTTCAAGGTGACGGGAGATGTAAAATATGCCGATTACTATGAAAAAACGTATTTAAATGCAATTATGGCATCACAAAATCCTGAAACCGGAATGTCAATGTACTTTCAGCCAATGGCTACAGGGTACTTCAAGGTTTTTGGTTCAGAAACAAATCACTTCTGGTGTTGTACCGGAACTGGAATGGAAAACTTCACTAAGCTCAATGACAGCCTGTATTATCAAAACAGTACAGACTTGTATGTAAACATGTATTTAAGCTCAACACTGAACTGGAGTGAAAAAGGGCTTTCGTTGATTCAGTCAGCCGATTTGCCTAGTTCCAGCAGGGTGATATTTACCATTAACTCAGCACCTTCCACTGCAGTCAATATAAAATTCAGGTCCCCGGCATGGGTCGCAGCAGGGCAGAATATAACCGTTTCAGTTAATGGTGCTGCAGTCAATGCATCAAAAGTAAACGGTTACGTCAGTGTCAACAGAGTATGGCAGGCCGAAGACAAGGTGGAGTTAAATTTACCTATGGAAGTGCAGGTATCAGGGCTTACCGATAAACCAGATTGTGTTGCATTTACATATGGTCCTTATGTTTTAAGTGCAGGCCTTGGAACCGCCAGCATGACTACAGCTCCCCATGGTGTACAGGTATTGAAAGCAACCAAAAATGTGACAATTAAGGACTACATTCTTATAACGGACAGTGTTAATACCTGGATCGGCAATATTAAAAACAACATGGTAAAGACACCTGGTAAAGTAGAGTTTACTTTACGAAATACAGATGAAGATAATAATTTGAAATTCACTCCCCACTATCAAAGATATAAGGACAGGTATGGTATTTACTTTACTCTCATGAAGATGGATGCTGCGGCATTGGAAGCTTATCTTAGGGAACTACGTGAGAGGGAAGCCAGGGCAGCATTGACAATAGATGAGGTGCCGATTACAAATGATCAGTATGAACTGCTCCATAATCTGCAGGGGAACTCGACGGGAGGAAGCTTCAACGGCCTTATGTACCGTCATGCAAATGTAAATCCTGCAACAAATGGTGCAGCAAGCTCGGTTACAGGAGCAGGATGGTTCAGCTATGATATGTCTGTGATTCCTTCCATAACAAATTACCTCGTAGCCAAATATTACAGCGGTGATGCCGGAAGAGCCTTTAACGTCCATATAGATGGCCAGTTGTTAAAGGAGGAAACTATTCAGGCAAAAAATCCTACCGGCTTTTATGAAGTACAGTACAAGATTCCCATGGCATGGCTGACTGGAAAATCAAAGGTAACAGTTAAATTTGCCAATAGGGGGGCAAGCATTGTTGGGGGCGTATTTGGGATCCTTTATATTTTAAAGGATCCCAACGAGGTAATACCTACGCCTACACCTACCATTCCTCCTGCCACCCCAACACCGACAACTCATCCTTTCCTTGTTGCGGAGGATTTAAACCACGACGGGGTCATAAACATGGCAGATGTCATACTTGTGGCAATCAGCTTCAATTCCGTCCGTGGAGACTTAAGATATGCTCAGGCATATGACTTGAATAGTGATGGAGCTATCAACATGAGCGACATTATACTTATAGCTGCAAAGTTTAATACCATAGTAAACAGAATTTAGTACGATAATAGCCAGTAAATATAAGGGTAAGTAATTTTTTAATCATACCTTAATAAAATTAAATTTTGGGGGTAAAATTATGTCAAGAGGTGATTCTGTAAAAACGATTTGATGAGTGTAATAGATTTTTGGTTTTAGCAAATGGAGAGTAAATTATAATTGATAGTAGAGCATTACTTCTAAATCAAGAATTGCTAAGACTTTTTGGTAATAAGAATTTTATATAAACCCAAAAGAATATAAATGAAATGCAAGCAAAGTACCACTTATAAAACATAATTGTAGACGCGGGAATTATAATGAATAAAGAAAAATATACCCAGTTTTTAAGGTTGCTTATGAATCTCTTTTCAAAGAGTATTTCCATAAAAAGCAAAGCAAAGAAAAAATAAAAAAGAGAATTTATAAAAGTTAAAACAACACATAATTTTTCCAGATTATCAGATATTGAGAACTGATAAACAGATATTAATATATAAAAAGCAACAAATAAGACGCCGGTAAAAAATATAAAGGGCTGAATGAATGAGCTGGCTTTTATACTGTGAAGGAAGTAACGTATTGAGCTTATTGAGTCATCAGATCTGTAGCTGACAACATCTTTTTGAATACGTTTAACTCGAAGTATCTCTTTCCCCAGCTCTTCTAAAATTTCATATAGATTATCTTCATTCTTCCATAACTTCCAATTCATAAACCTTATTAGCAGGTTCTTGGGAAGATATGGATAAGCCTTTATCAGGCTGCTATCCAATAAAGTATCAGATGACCAGTTGTCAATATATTTACGTAATTCAATCAGAAGCTGTGCATAAACCTCTAATGCTTTATTGGCACGGTCAAAATTATTTCTTTCTGCTTCGATATAAGTATTTCTGATTTCTTTGTAAAGCCATATTATAACAGCAAAAGTGCCTGCAATTAAAAATGTTTCAGTTTGGTTGTTTTCTATTGCTCTAATAAGTACGTCAAACATATTGGTGAACCGCCTTGGATTAAACTCATTAATATAAATATATAAGAGAATAGGCTGCTTAATACTTAATAGTTGAATTTATAGCAGATAAATATCTTCTAGACATTATTAAAGTGTTTGTGATATAAAAGTACTTATATTGTTGATTTAGGCAATAGAAATATACTTCAAAACTTTAAAAAATGGAGAGTAAAATGGATATTGTTAAACAAGCTGCAATGTATTTTCTGGGCTTCAAACCCTACGTTATGCTTCCGGTCATTATTTTTATCCTTGCCCTTATATTCAGGATAAAGTTGAGAACTGCTATAACATCTGCATTTACTATTGGGATAGGATTTATAGGTATATTTATTGTATTTGATTATTTCGTAGCAATAATAAACCCTGTAATACAGAACCTCATTAAAAGAACGGGACTTAACCTCAATGTCTTGGATGCAGGCTGGCCGCCTTTGGCAGCTATTACATGGTCGTTCGCATTTGCACCTGTATTTATAATTCTAGTTATGGCTGTAAATATAATTTTGCTGATCACAAAGCTTACCAAAACCATAAACATAGACATATGGAATTACTGGCATTTTATCTTTACCGGGGCTTTGGTTTATAATGTAACTCAAAACATTTTTCTTTCTTCTTTGGCTACAGTTATTATTTGTGTGATAACCCTTAAGATAGCTGACTGGAGTGCACCTTTAGTCAACAAATTTTCAGGGATGGAGGGTATATCCATTCCTACTCTTTCAGCTGCAACGTACTTCCCGTTTGGAATACTAGGGAACAAGCTTATTGACAAGATGCCATTTGTTAACAAGATTGATGCCAATCCTGAGAAAATGAAAGAAAAAATAGGTCTTGCCGGAGAGCCAATGATTATTGGATTTGTTATCGGCATCCTGCTGGGCATAGGCGGAGGCTATGACACAAGAAAAATAGCCGAGCTGGCTTTCGGGATTGCAGCAGTGATTTACATACTTCCCAAAATGGCCAATATTGTTGGTTCTTCACTAATCCCAATATCTGAAGGAATGAAGGGATTTATAAAAAAACGTTTTCCCGGTATTGGAGGAACCTATATTGCCCTTGATGTGGCAGTCCTGGTAGGTATTCCATCCGTGGTTGTAACCGCAATACTATTGATGCCTGTTGCATTAATCCTGTCTTTTACTCTTCCGGGTGTAAAATTCATTCCTCTTGGGGATTTGGTTAATATCATGGGTTCTGTTGCACTGGTATGTGCTGCGACTAGAGGTAATGTAATAAGATCTTTTTTAATAGGAATTCCAATTGTGGTGATACACTTGTACACAGCTTCCAACATGGCCCATGTGTATACCAAACTTGCGGGAAGTGTGAATTACAAGCTTGAGAACTACTCAGGTACGTTTACCAGCTTTCTTGACGGCGGAAATGTGATAAGGGTATGGGTGGTAAAGCTTTTTGTTGGAAATACCTATGCATTGCTGTTGATTCCGGTATTTATACTTATATTTTACTTAACCAGGAAGATAGCCAAGAGAGGATGAAATGCTTTAATCCCAAAAACAGAGGAATGCAGCCAAGATTACGGCTTATTATATATTTTTGCACAATATAAGCCCCTGTTGAATAATATGCAGTAAACGTGACTATTAACAAGGGGGCTTTTAATTTCATGCAGTATACAATGATTTTTCCCGGGCAGCACCAGCTTCCTCCACTTCCGTATGCTTATAATGCTCTTGAGCCTGTAATAAGTGCCAGAACCCTTAGAATTCATCATGACAAACATCACAAGTCCTATGTTGATGGCTTGAATAAAGCAGAATTAAGCTTGGTTGATGCACGCAGACGGAATGATTTTCAGTATATAAAGTATTGGGAAAAGGAATTGGCCTTTAACGGCTCGGGACATATTTTACACAGTATTTTCTGGACTGTCATGGCTCCAAGCGGAACTGGAGGACAGCCGGGGCCTCATACCACAGCACAGATAAATAACTACTTTGGCAGCTTTGATGCATTTAAAGAGCAGTTTAAAAATGCCACTGAGAAGGTTGAGGCATCAGGCTGGGGTATATTAACATGGCAGCCTTCATGGAGGCGGATGGAAATTTTGCAGGCAGAAAAGCACCAGAATTTAACACAGTGGAGTGGGATTCCCATTCTAGTATGTGATGTTTGGGAGCATGCTTATTATCTTGATTATCAAAACGAACGAAGGAAATTTATCGATGCATGGTGGAATATTATAAACTGGTATGAGGTTGAAAGAAGGCTAGTGCTTGGAATGAACGGTCAGGTTCATTTAGTGTGAAAGCGGACCGGGAGGCCCGCTTCACAATTATAGTTAATTTACAGCTTCTTATAAAGTCTGTATAAAATTATAGCTGCATCCCCTCTTGTACATGAACTCGTGCCCTTGAAACTGTTGTCGGGCTTTTTTACAATAATGCCTTCTCTGTTTCCGAGTGCAACGAATTTTTTTGCCCACTGCGGAATACTTTGCTTATCGACAAAATTCAAGTATTTGTCCAGATTTTTGGGATAGTAATATCCTATTCTTTCGTTAAGGGTGGCGGCACATATTTTTACTATTTCCTGTTTGTTAATGACTTTGCTGCCTCTGAATGTTTTGTCTTCATAACCGGCTATTATTCCTTCAGCACATGCAATGGATACTACATTGTAGTACCAGGCGGTTTTTAAAACGTCCTTAAAGTCACTAGCTGCATTATCATCATTGAGGTTCAGGCCTTTTATTATGAGGCTTGTAAACTCGCTTCTGCTGATAGATGCATGAGGGTCAAAGGAATTCTGGCTTCGTCCGCTTATTATGCCTTTTGAAGCCAGAGCCTCGACGGCCTTTTTCATTTCGGAGGATTCCTTTCCAATGTCCTCAAAGGATTTTTTATCTTCCACAATGAAATAGTCACCTGCAGATGCGGTACTAACCCTGAGTATTTTATAATCCAAATCCTCGTGTCCCCCCATATTATAAACATTGCCATCCGATTCGTGCATTATGGCACTATATTCGGGATTTCCAGAACCGTATGGGAGCTCATACCCCAATTTTTTGCTGAGCTTTTTAAGTATTCCAATTCCAGGGTTTGCAAAATTCATGCTAACTCTAGTACTCTTTATGTTTTTAATGTCAGGAGATGTTTTTTTACTTTCGGCAAGAGATATTGTCAAACCGTTTTTCAACTGAGTATCTGCATTCTCATTATATAAGATAACATTTCCTAGGTTTGTAGAAACCTTCACATCTACCTTTTCTTTCATGACATTTACAATATCTTTATTAAAGTTAAGGCTCAATTCCTTATGGGTACCTTCTACCAGAATATTTATCCGAGTGCGTATATCTCTTATATCTTCATCAATATAAGGCTTTAAAATCTTTTCAACATCATTTTTAGCTTCCTTTGCTTTTTGGCTTTGAGGTAGAATGAAAACTTTGTTTATGTCCACAGAACTATTTACACTTTTTACTCTTCTTAAGCTTATATCCTCAATTGTTTTTTCAGCCTTTCTTATGAGTACCTCATTCATGTCATTATATGTATCCGATGTAGCTTTATATTGATCAACTATTTTAGATACCTCATCCTTAAATGTGGTTATTTTTTTATTGTAGTCCGAAGCCGATATTATGGTAACAGGCTCGGGAGTACTTGTGGAAGCTTTCGTAGGTGAGGGCACAGGTGTTTCTGAAGCCTCGGGGGATGGAGCACCCGGATAGCCGGTTTGAGGGGTGTATATATAAACCGGGCTGTTGGGCACTGGGGTTGTGGTACTTTGAGAAGGTGTAGGCGTAGGAGGGGACGTGAGCGTAGGAGAAGATACCGGGGAAACCACAATCTCATTTGTGTTGACTTCCATATTGCCCCTGTAGGATATTGTATATTTAATTTTCTTACCACAATCTGAGGGATCAATCTCAGGTACCTTGATTATTGCTGTATTTGTGCTAGCATCAAAGTCGTATACACTGAACGTGACAGACTGGGGTGAAGACCCGTTTATTATTCTGTTGACGTAAAAATCCTGCTGGTTTACTGATTCCACATATGCACCTTCAATTTGTACTTCAATAGTATCGTCTAATAACGAAGCACTGCCTATAAACGGTTGGACAGGCATATGCTCGGGTTCCCATAAGGTATAGCCATTTACCCTTCCAAGCCTGAAAAGGTAACCATCAGCATCTATATAACTACTTGTTCTATGGCCTGTTGAGAATTGGATGACATTATCGGTAATGAGTGTTGGTTCGATAATATTTGATTGAGTGTCCCTAGGTACAATCTGGTTATCAGAGTTGTCTCCCCAGCCCCAAAGTGTGCCATAGGTATCTAATGCAAGGACATGGCTGTCAGATACAGATAAATCATTAATAAAGTCCATTATTTCTGCAGGTTGGTTATTAGTGCCCTCTGTGACTCTTCCTAATTGACCTTGGTCATTAGAGCCCCATGAATACAGTGAATTATCCATTGTTAAGGCGTATGCTGATTGGGTTGAAGCAAAAACTTCCTTTATTCCTTCATTAACATTATCCATAATTCTTTTTGGGGTGTTACTAAACGAATCAGATTCTAAAATATACCCCAATTGGCCATATTCGTTATTACCCCATGTCCACAAGGTGTTATCTGACTTTATTGCATAGCAGGAATAATACTTTATTTTTATTTTCTTTACTTTATCCATAATTGCGACGGGTTTACTGTTTGAATCTGATATATTGCACATTTGTCCAAAAGTATTATCACCCATACCCCACAGGTTGTTATCTGTTTTTATAGCCATAAAGTAATCAGGTCCGCTGGCAACATCAATAACATCATCCATTATTTTTTTTGGAGTTACATAGTTAGGTAAATCTCCACCAAGCTGACCTCCGGAATTATCACCCCATCCCCAGAGTGTGTTGTCGTTTTTAATTGCAAAGCATGTTGAATAATCACCGCTGATCCTATAAACATCATCCATTATATTTATAGGCTTGGAGCTATGGTTTGTAGTATTATCTCCTAATTGGCCATAACTGTTACTGCCCCAGGTCCAAAGCTTTTTGTCCTCGGTGACAGCCAGAATGTTTCCCTCATTGCCTATAGATACATCGGTTACATGTTCCAGCATTTTTACAGGGTGGGTAAGCATAGCTGCTTCACTTTCGGTTCCAGCTGCTTCATATATTATGTTGCTCCACTGCCAAAGACTGTTGTCACTTAGAATGCCAAGATATATTTCGTTATTGGTAAATACTTTTTTCCATTTTAGGGTTGGAATTTGAGCAAATCCGATAAAAAAAACTCTATATCCGATTCCAACCAGTGAACCATCCCCCATTAACAGAGCTGCATGGTATCGCCCTGCAGCGACTTGTTTTACATTTCTGTATGTGCTGGGATCAAGATAGAATGCTTCGCTGTGATTTTGCCAGAGGCTGATTGTCTTATTTCCATTTAATGCAATTATGTAATCACTTCCGGCATGTATTGATTTTGCACCTGAAAGTTGCTCCAGCGTGGAAGGTAGACTTGAAGGATCATCTCCCCAGAGATGCACAAATCCATCCGAAGAAAGTGCTGCTGCAAAGTTATATCCGACGGAGATATCAATATAGTTTTGAGATTGGCTTAGGGAGGCGTATTTCCCATTGCCAATATCACCCCAGTAGACAATGCTTCCATCATGGTTTATTGCTGCACTGTGACTATCACTTGCTGCAATGGCTTTTACACCGGATAGCTCATCTGGAATATCACACTGACCGTAATAATTATCCCCCCAAGCGATAACAGTACCGTCATTCTTTAAAGCAAGGGTAAAACCATATCCTGCAGCTATAGCCTTAACATCTTTCAGACTAGGTGGAACATCACACTGATAGGATGTATTATTTCCCCATGCCACTACAGTGCCATCATTTTTAAGAGCTACCGAATGGTCATAACCGGTCGCAACAGCTTGTACATCAGAAAGATCCGAAGGGACCGAACACTGTCCGTAATCATTGTTACCAAATGCAGTAACAGTTCCGTTTACCTTAAGCACAAGCGTGAAATCATTACCTGCAGCTACTGAACGAATTTTAGTTGAATCAGGTGTAAGGCTTTGTCCGAAATCATTTAAACCGAAGCACTGGATAGACCCATCTTGTTTTAATATTATTGAATGATTATTTCCGGCGGAAATTGACTTTACATTGGTAATACCTTGGGGCATAGAGGGGCCACCGCTTGTGGGTGAACCGGTTTGAAAGCCTCCTGTATAATAGCCCCATGCTGCTAATGTTCCGTCTTCCGA
Source organism: Pseudobacteroides sp. (assembly GCF_036567765.1). Taxonomy (NCBI): domain Bacteria; kingdom Bacillati; phylum Bacillota; class Clostridia; order Eubacteriales; family Oscillospiraceae; genus Pseudobacteroides; species Pseudobacteroides sp. Next base: position 51,274 of record NZ_DATCTU010000121.1, on the reverse strand, counting down.
TAATGCTAAGGAATGACTTCCACCTGCAGCAAGGGATGTAATATTTAAAAGGTTTTGTGGTATTAAATCCCAATTGCCGTTGTGCTGGCTACCCCATGCAACTATGGTTCCGTCATTCTTTAATGCTAAAGAATAGTTTGTCCCTGCAGCAACAGCCTTAACATCCGATAAAGATTCCGGAACGTTGCACTGATTGGCATAGTTATAACCCCATGCCACCACAGTTCCGTCTTCTTTTAGTGCAAGGGTATGATCATATCCAGCTGAGATTGCCTTTACATTTTTCAAATCTTCCGGAATTGTAGTTTGTTCATATTGGTAGGGATTATCACTCCATGCAACAACAGTACCATCTTCTATAAGTGCAACTGAAAAATCATATCCTGCCGATATGGCTTTTACTTTGGACAATCCATCAGGAAAATTTCTTTTTAATCCGTTATTTGTTACAGAACCCCAGCTTGTTACGGTACCATCATCTTTTAATGCCGTAACATGATTACTACCTGCGGCAATAGCTTTGACACCGGAAAGCCCTGAAGGAACATTACATTGGCCGTAGTCATTCCGGCCCCATGCTATAACTGTTCCATCATTTTTTATAGCTGCTGAAAAGGAATCGCCAGCAGCAACTTCAGTATAAATTGTGTCAGTCTGCTTTGTCTGTATAACAGTAGCATCGCTATCGGCAAATGTCCATGTTTGGTTTAATGGCAACAGATTTAGAAACAGGGATAAAGATAGAAAATAAACTAAAAACCGCTTCACAAAATCATCTCACTTTCTTTAATAAAACATATTAATAAAGCTACTTCCAATATATATAATAATCTTTCTTGTAAAGGAATTACAAGAAGAATTTTTCTAGATAGAACAAAATCGCATGGGATTACTTAGACATAAAAAAGGCAGCCGTATAAGCTGCCTGATATTTTTAGTTAATATTTTTTATTGCTTTTTAGATATAAATAACTTTGAAACTACTTTCTCAACCTCCATTACGATAAAGGTTCCAATTCCTATTGCAACTATTTTTATCCAAACATCGCCTGAAAGTGGCTCTGTTTTAAAGGCACTGTTCATAAAGGGCAGGTAAATGAATGCCCACTGCAAAACTGCCATTGTAAGAATACCCAAGAATATAAATTTATTGGAGAAGAATCCTATTTTTATAAGGCCTGCATGTAATGAGCGGCTGTTGATAAGATATGCAGCCTCTATAACAATAAAAACTGTTACTGCTGTAGTTCTTGCTGCTTCTATACTGCTGCCGTTCCTTATTGCATGATCGAACATGAGGAAGGACGCAGCAAGAAGAATTATACTTACAATAATTATCTTTACTATTAGCTCTTTTGTTAAAATGGGTTGAGACGGGCTTCTGGGTTTCTTCTGCATAATTCCCGGTTCTTTTGGCTCAAAAGCAAGCATAAGGCCAAGGAACACTGCTGTAGTCATGTTAATCCATAAAATTTGTGTCGGAGTTATGGGTAAAGTAATTCCAAGGAAAATGGCAAGAAGTATGACCAGACCTTCACCAAGGTTGGTGGGAAGGGTCCATGTAATAAATTTTGTGAGATTGTCAAATACACCTCTTCCTTCCTCAACAGCATTTTCTATTGTGGCGAAGTTATCGTCCATGAGTATCATATCTGCTGAATCTTTAGCCACTTCAGTACCGGTGATTCCCATTGCGATACCGATATCCGCCTTTTTCAAGGCTGGTGCATCATTTACTCCGTCGCCTGTCATCGCAACAACATGGCCTAAGGCTTGCAGTGCTTCAACAAGCCTTAGCTTTTGCTCGGGAGTAACCCTTGCAAAAACGTTATTTGAAGCCGCAACACCTTTTAATTCCTCGCTGCTTAGTTTTTCAAGCTCAATTCCTGTATACACCTTGCTGTCCTTGCCTGTAGGGGCAATTCCAAGCTGCTTTGCAATTGCCAATGCGGTGACTGCGTGGTCTCCTGTAATCATTTTTACTATTATACCTGCATCATGGCATTTTTTGATGGCAGTGATGGCTTCCGCCCTTGGGGGGTCGATCATTCCCTGAAGACCTAAAAATGTAAAACCTTCCTTTAAATCTTCCTCAACTATTTTATTGTTTGATGTAACCTTATAAGCAAATGCAAGTACCCTTAGTCCATCTGATGCTATGATGTCGTAAGCCTTTGTTACATTGCCGCCAGTGTTGCTGATTTTTGAAAGTTTTTCCAGGGAGCCCTTCATATAAATACGGTTTTCCCCGTTTTCCGTCTTTATCAATACAGCCATATACTGCCTTTCGGACTCAAAAGGCAATACCTCCAGACGAGGGTTGCTCCTTATAAGAAGATCATTATCAATTCCTGCTTTAGCTGAACAAACAAGCAGGCTGATTTCAGTAGGATCCCCTTGTATTTCACTACCTCCTTCTTTGAAATTTATTGAACTGTCGTTGCAAAACACCCCACACCTTAAGCATTCCAATAAACTTTGGTCGTCATCCAAGTTAACCTTATTTCCATTTGCAAGAATACTGCCATCCTTGTCATAACCCTGACCTGATACATCATAGTATCCCTTTTCGGTCCATATTTTTTTAACGGTCATACGGTTTTCCGTCAGGGTGCCTGTTTTATCGGAGCAAATAACAGTGGTGCTTCCAAGGGTTTCAACTACTGGTAGCTTTCGTGTGATTGAATTCTTTTTTGCCATTCTCGATACGCCGATGGCAAGTGTTGCTGCCAGTGCTGCAGGAAGTCCTTCGGGAATTGCACCAACAGCCAGGGCTATTGCTGCTTTAAACATATCCAACCAGCCTTCCCCTCTGAAAACACCTACAGCAAACGTTACTACTGCCAGGATGCCTATTATGTACATCAAAAGTTTGCTGAATCCTGCAATTTTCTTGATCAGGGGTGTTTCCATTCTGACTGTTTCTTTCAACAGATTGGAAATCTTTCCGACTTCGGTATTGGTTCCTGTAAATACAACGATTCCATAGCCTTGACCGAATGTAACAAAGGTTGATGCAAAGGCCATATTAACCCTATCACCTAAAATAACGTTTTCTCCAATGGCTTTACTGTTTTTCTCTACTGGAACTGACTCGCCTGTTAATGCTGCTTCCTGTATTTTTAGTTGGTTAGTCTGAAAAAGTCTCAGATCTGCAGGTACTTTGTCTCCAGATTGGATAAAAACAATGTCTCCCGGTACTAATTGCTTACTGGAAATTTTTATTTTCCTTCCGCTTCTTATGACAGATGCCTCGGTTTCAATGGAACCTGCAAGGGATTCAAGAGCCTTTAATGCTTTAGCTTCCTGAACAAAACCTATTACTCCATTAAGAAGAATAACTCCGAATATTACCATAGAATCAATTTGCTCTTTCATAACCAGAGTTACAATAGCTGCAAGCAATAGAATATATATTAAGGGCTGATGAAATTGCCTTAAAAAGAGGAGCCACAGGCTTTCCCTTTTTGCCCTTGCCAGCTCATTGGTACCGTATTTTTTTAGCCTGGCAGCTGCTTCCTCATCGGTTAAACCTTTATCTTTGCTTGTTTGAAGCGTTTTTTCTACCTGACCATCCTTTAGCATAAAAACATTTTGTAGATTAGTCATATTTTCATCCTTTCTTTTTTCCATATTAAAAGTAATCAATAATACTTTTAATATAACGTACATTAAGTTTTATATTATATACTCAATTGCAGCCATAAAATCATTTCTATTTTTGGCATAATCGAGATATTTATTCATATGCTGATTTCTCAGCAATATATCTACTTTTTTCTTTTGAGCCTATTGCTATTTTCTTTTGATCCGGTTAATCTGAGGGCGAAGAGTTATATCACTGACAACAATATTTTGGTTGTTTGAAAGGACATATTCTACTGCATCAGCTACCTGGTCAGCTAAAATTACTGCACCTTCCACATCTTCATAGGTAAAATCAAGTGAGTCGTAAAAATTGCTTTTGGTAATATCGGGATGAATGGTGGTTATTTTTATACCGGACTTTCTGACCTCTTCAAAAAGGCTTGTGAGAAAGTGGGAAAGGCCAGCTTTAGTTGCAGCATAAGCACATCCATGTGTACTGACTTTTTTTGCAGTTACAGATGATATTGATAAAATCGTCCCCCTGCTGTTTTTTAACGGCCTTAGAAGGAGTCTGCAGAGGACAAGGGGGGCTTCTAAGTTAGTACGTATCATAGTTTGAATATCCTTAACGGATATCTGCTCATGGGTACCGAAGTATCCCACACCTGCATTGTTTATAAGAAGATCTATCTGGGGAGCACAATCTATTATTGAGGTAACTGCCTTTGTCAGCTCATCAGTGTTTAAAAGATCACATTGAACCGGTATAAACCTGTCGTGTGAATAAGTACTGTCTTTAGAGCGTGACAGTCCATAGACTTTATAATTTAGGGAAATCAGCCTTTTTACAATAGAAAGGCCTATACCTTTTGATGAACCTGTTAATATTGCAACCTTCATAATGAAAATATTCTCTCCTTCTTAATGTATTGTGAAAGCATTTTAATGTGATTTGATTTGACTTTTTCCTGAAGTTCCAATGGATAAGATATTATATCATCAATCAGACAGTAGTCTTGTGCAAACAGTGATGAATTATTATGCTTTCCTATTCTTTTGAAAAACTCATTGGACATGCGGAAAAATCCATATCCAACATCAAAAACACTGTCCGGATTGATTTTATTAAAGATATACCTGAAAAAGGGCTCATAAAGATCATCTGTTTCAGGATTTATAAATACAGGGTCAAGACAAAGTCTTACCTTATAACCTTCATTTATCGCTGTATTTATTGCCTTTAATCTGATATCTAGAGATGGTGTATGCTTTTCAAATTTTCTAATTATTTCCTCCGGAGAGAGGGTAAAAGCGATAATGATATTATCCAAAGGGGAATAGGCTTTATAAAAGCTTTGACTCCCGCTTTTGGTACGTATTTCAACTGTTATATTTGTGTTTGAATTGAAGAACTCATAAAAGTAATCCATGTATGGAATTAATTTGTGGAATCCAATCAAATCAGTGTCATATGAAGCCGCCAGATATAAGGGTGCATTTAAAGAGGCATTTTTAATGGCTGTCTTATATTCATGGATATTTACAAATGCCACCAGGTTTGCTGATGGGTACATACCCTGAAGATAGCAGTACTCACAGTTAAAAATACAGTTTAACAAGAAGGATGTGTAATAAAAGTTGGCATGTCCAAAGCTTTGGCAAACCTTAGGACCCTCATAGAGGAAAGTATCTTCCTTAACAGCCAGTATTAATGACGGGTATTGCTTTTGAATACTGAAGTTCTGCTTTTTGCGGTTGAAAACATCCTTATAGCAGCGTATTTTGACAACCGGAATACAGGGATGATCTTTTAAAACGTCCCTGGTTATCGGATAGTCAAAAGCATTTTCTTCAATATAAATTGTATTAAAAGGCGTCTTGCCTGATATCTTTGATGACTTGTTCAAAAATTTTCTTCCCTTCAGGTTTGGTATTAGCGTTGTTCTTTATATGCTTTTCCAGGACTTTTAAAGGCATCAGTCCTTTTCTCTTTAACTTTTTTACTTCCACATTCAGAATTTGCTTCATGGCGGAAGAAAGCCTGATATTTTCTGAAATTATTGAGATAATCTTCTCTTCTTCCTCAAAGGAAATTGAACTGGATAAGCTATTAACTTTTCCAAGTTTATTAATAATTTTTTCTATGGTTGGTATGTTACATTTTATATAGTCTCTAAGCCGTAGTTTTTCAAGGTTTTCTGGCATCAAAAAATCTGAAACTATCTTAATTAGGGCAACCTGATGAGCGTAGAAAAACTTACAGGCTGCTTCCATAATTCCTGCAGACTCCATATCAAAGAGATTATCCATATATTGGGTATGGTTATGTTTAACCGGTTTTGAGCAGCAGAATATAGATTCATTAGGCAAACCATCCCCGACAAAAACATCAGGGTAATAGTCCTTTCCGGTATCCAGGTCAGTAACCTTGTTTATTATAAGAAGACTGCCAAGTGGATATTTACCCATTCTGGCACCACAAAGTCCTATATTAATTAATAGATTATTGCCAGTTGCATTGTGTTTTGAACTCAAGAAGGTTGCTGCCATCGCGGACTTAACCTTTCCAACTCCGCTTACTATAAGTGAGATCTCATTGTTGCGAAATACAGGAAATGGATGAATGGACATATCCCTCTTAAGCTTATAGTGATCAATAATAGGAGAAGCTTCCAGCATAAGTGCGGTTATAATAAATATCATACCTATATATGCCCCTCTATTTACAATAAAATCATAATAATTTCAAGTATGTATTATATCATATATTTCCAACAGAGCAAAGCTCATCTTAACTGTCCAAAATATTATAATATATTCTGATCCATAATTGGATGGTTATAATAATATGGCATTGGATGTTGTTAAAGGAATATTTTAGATATATAATTAAATTGGATTAGTCCAATGGAGGTGATTGGTATTAAAATTGCTATCGATAAAAGTATTAATACCCCAATATATATTCAGATATTTGAACAAATCAGGGAGCAAATCATTCGGGGACAGCTGATTTCCGGTTTTAAGCTTCCCCCTGAAAGAAAGCTTGCAGACAGCCTTGGCGTAAATAGAAGCACTGTATTGAATGCTTACAGGGAACTTAAAGCAGAGGGATTGGTAGAGTCCAGAGTTGGAAACGGCACTGTTGTCCTATCCTCTATACAGGAGGAGAGCAGCAATGCGAATGAGTTTAAAGAACCTACATGGAATCATATATTCAGCCAGTATTCAGCAGGTTTTGATTCGCATTTGGTAAAGGATTTACTTACTCTGGCAAGCAGAAAGGATGTAATATCATTTGCCACAGGTGTTGCAGCACCGGAAAGCGGGCCTATAGAAGCTTTGGAAGGAATCGAGAGAGAGATCATCGAAAACCGCAACTTCAGGGCTCTATTTCATACACCTACAGAAGGATTCACATCCCTTAGGACTGCTATTAGCGGGTTAATGCACAGAAGAGGTGTATATTGCAGCTATGAGGAAGTAATGGTTCTTTCAGGGTCTCAGCAAGGCATTGACATTGCTGCAAGGGTAATACTTGATCCTGGTGATATAGTTGTAGTTGAAGAACCTACATTTTTTCCGGCAGTCCAGGCATTTAAGGCCATTGGAGCCAGGATACTGAGTGTGTCTATAGATGAAAACGGAATGAGGATAGATGTTTTAGAGCAGCTTCTTCAAAGGTACAGGCCAAAGCTCATTTATACCATGCCCTCTTTTCACAATCCATCCGGTGTTGATATGGAGCTGGATAGAAGAAGGCGGCTTATAGAACTGGCCAACAGGTACAGGATATTGATCATGGAGGATGATGCCTATGGAGACTTGTGTTATGACGGGCATCAACTTCCGCTCCTAAAATCGATGGACAGCAGCGGATATGTAGTTTATATAAGTACATTTTCCAAAAACGTATATTCAGGTTTAAGACTTGGATGGATGGTTGCTCATAAAAAGGTGGTGGAGAGGTTTGCAGCGGTAAAGCAGGTAACCGATTTGCATTCAAGCAGCTTATCCCAAACCATAATAGAAAGGTTTATCTTAAGTGGAGGCATTGATAGGCATATGGCTAAAATATGCAGGGAGTATAAACAAAAAAGAGATATCATGTGCGATGCTCTTTCAAAGTATGCTCCAAAGGGTATGACCTGGAGCAGGCCTAAGGGTGGGTATTATGTATGGTGTAAACTTCCGGAAGGGGTATCTGCATTGGAGCTTGTACCTAAGGCGGCAGAAAAAAATGTTGCTTTTATTCCAGGCTCAGCCTTTTATGCATCACCAGGCCTGGAAGATGGCAACCTGCGTTTGAATTTTACCTTTGCAGCGTTAAAAGATATAGATAAAGGAGTATTTAGATTGTGCGAGGCAATAAAGGAATTGATGCAGGCCAGTAAGAAGGATGATATTTATACAGACATAGAAATAAACCCGATAGTGTAATTGAATGCTTTTAATCTGGGATGGAGGTGCAGCGTATATGCTGGAATATAAATTTGCAAAAAGAATACAAAATTTGAGGGCTTCAGAGATAAGGGAAATTCTAAAGGTGACAGAAAGGCCTGAGGTGATTTCTTTTGCAGGAGGCCTGCCTGCCCCGGAGCTTTTCCCGGTTAAGGAAATTAAAGATGTAACAAGGCTGGTGCTTGAGGAAAATGGAGCCAAAGCCCTTCAATATACCACAACTGAAGGGTATACTCCTTTACGAGAATGGATTGCGGACAGAACCAACAAAAACATGGGTTCAAGTTTTGGCTATGAAAATATCCTTCTAACTCATGGATCTCAGCAGGCTTTAGATTTAACAGGCAAGGTGTTTTTGGATGAGGGTGATGTGGTACTTTGTGAAAGCCCTACATACCTAGCTGCTATAAGTGCATTTAAGGCATACGGCTGCCGATTCAAGGAGGTACCCACCGATAATGACGGGATGATTCCCGATGAACTGGAAAGCATACTCTACTCTACTCAAAATGTTAAGCTCATTTATGTTATTCCTGACTTCCAAAATCCCACTGGAAGGACTTGGAGCGTTGAAAGAAGAGAAATGCTGGTTCAGGCGGCCATGAAACATAACATAATCATTATAGAAGACAATCCATACGGTGAACTGAGGTTTGAAGGGGAAATGCTTCCTTCTGTAAAGTCTTTTGATAAAACAGGCTTGGTAATTTGCTTGGGCACATTTTCCAAAATATTTTGTCCCGGTTACAGAATCGGCTGGGTAGCAGGAGAGGAAAAAATAATATCCAAGTATATACTTGTTAAGCAGGGAGTTGATTTGCAGTGCAATACAATGGCTCAGATGGAGATTGCCAAGTATCTTGAGCTTTATTCAATTGATAAGCACATTTCCAATATAAAGAAGGCTTACAAGAGAAGAAGGGACACTGTTGTTAAGGCTATGGAGGAGGAGTTTCCTGAGGGGGTAACTTTTACAAGACCTGAGGGAGGACTGTTTGCATGGGTTGAGCTTCCGCCTGATGTAGACTCAAGGGATGTTCTTCAAAAATGCCTCGAAAAAAATGTTGCATTTGTTCCGGGAGGAGCTTTTTTTCCCAATGAAAACAGGCAGAACACCATGAGAATTAACTTTTCAAACATGCCTGAAGAAAGAATAGTAGAAGGCATAAAACGTATATCCGATGTTTTAAGAGAATTTATTCATGCCAAGCTACAAGCTTCCCTCGGCGATTGATTCAGACATCAATTCAGGCTGTTCTTCATACCAAGGCTTAATGTAGCCCCCTTTAAAGAATTCCGTTTTGCTTCCGCATATTTCACAATACCTGCCATTGCCAGTGCTGTGGTAGTCACAATGAGGATTATGCTCATTGGTGCAGGTGTTTATTATAACTGCTCCGCATTTATTACAGTTGCTGCTTAAAATGCAGCCGCTGTCATCGCAACAATTGGGACAGGCCAGTGCTTCGCTGTTATTGTTAACCTCAATTCCCTTGTAGTAAGTCTTAAGGATGCCATTCTCATTGTCCTGCCATTTGCTGCCGCAAATCATGCAGTATTTTGAAAAGAAGCTTCTTTCGGTATTGCCACATTGTCTGCAAACAACGCTTTTCCTAAGGGTTAAAAGATCAAGTCGCCGTAAAACATGGATTCTTGTTGTTAATGCAGACACTGAAACATTAAAAAAATCAGCCACAGCTTCTAATGAATAAAAGTTGCAGTTAAGAAGGATGCTTTGAGGCATGAGGAGCCTGCCGGCAAATTCATTGGCTTCTAAATCCTCTATAAATCTTTCGTCAGTGGTTTTAACATCATCACTTATTGAAAGATGATCAAGAAAAATATGGCCCAGTTCATGTGCTATTGTAAAGTTCAATCTTCTGTCTCGTGACTCCTTAAAAGGGTAATTTATTTTATTTTTATTTAAAATTATCTGGTAATCGTGGCTCTCGGGATTATATATAGATATGGCATCAAAGCTGCTGCTGACATTTGAAACAGTTCCAACCTGAAGAGACAGGCTATTGTTGCTGCTGATAACATCAAGGAGCTGCACACAATCAATAGGCCATTTTGTTATGAAGTACGTACTGAAAAACCTTCGTATTGTATAATCTATAAACTGTCTGCGGTATTGGGGAATCTGTTCAATAGTATAATTGTCTATCTGATTCATAGGGTTATCCTCCGTAAATGGAACATGTGTTCTGTATAATTATACAGAAATCCCTATATATTGTAAATAGGCAAGTTGAAATAAATTATGGGATATTCTGTGAAATTATGAGAGAGCCTTTGTTGAGCAGGCTACAAAGGCTCCTGTTCATTTCTTCTTTTTTTTATTCAAAAGGGACTTTGCAACGGCTTTTATTGCGGATATGTCATCTTCCGACAGCTCTTTGGATATCCTATAGGCAATATTTGCCCAGTCGCTGTCCTTCTCGTACATTTCCTTAGCCCGTCGTAATATATCTACTACATTTCCCTTATCATCCCTGAATACCTTTTCGGTATATCCTGAATGATCAATTGTTTCTTCTATATAACCCGCTTTTATCAATAGTTCTTCATAAGGTACCTCTAAATGAGGAGCTAGTGCCCTAAGCACAGCAGGTGTAGGATTTTTTCTTTGGCCTGTCTCAATTCTCCAGACTTCAGTATTGCTTATTCCTGCCCTTTCAGCAAGCTGACGCTGGGATAACTCCATTTGGGTCCTTATGGATTCGATATATTTCCCGAGTTCTGTTGACATTATGGATCACCTCAATTTTAATTATATACCATAAGTTGCTTGTAAGCAACACTTTATTAATAAATTGTGGCTAAATATTGACGAATGAGAACGAAACTGGTAAAATGGACGTGTAACCATTAAGAGACAGAACGTTATAATATTAATTTTTAGGAGGAATACACGAATATGACTAAAAAGAGAGCAGCAATTTTATTTGTAGTTATGCTTCTTGCATTAAGCATGCCAGTAATTATTTTTGGGGAATCATACAGCGAAAGCGACATAATGGGTGACGGTATGACGTTTACTTATGACTCTGATGAGAATCCCTGGACTGAAGACGAGCTTCAGCTACTAAGAAGGGCAGTTAATGATTTTTATCCTGAGACCCTAAAAGTTTTTGGTAGACCGTTTATGATAATGACAGTCAATATAGCTAAGGACCCCAATTTGAGTTCGGATGGAGTTTTTGAGGAAAATACAATAAAACTCAAGGGTTTAAATGACTTGTCGGTAGTCCTAAATCAAATGCTTTATATGTTCCGTGGTGGGTGCAGAGTAAAGCTGGACAGCTTTGACAAAGGTATGGTGTCTGCTGCAGCAAGAGTAATTTTAGAAAGGCTTCCTCAATACAGAGACTGTATAAAACCCGGTAATATTTATTATGAAGCTTTGAATAGTGAAATAATAGGGGGTAACTATAGAGACGGGCTTGACCCAAGGTTGCATGATGAGTTATGTAGTTATGCGTGGAACAAGGTTTATATGGAGAATGAAGAATTTTTTGGATGGTTCAATGTTGCCTTGTATCAAAAATATATGTATGATAGCGAAATTATAAATTCGGAGGATAGGCTGATCGAGCTGGCAGAAGAAGTCCAGGAGACTGTTGAAGGAATGAAGTTTAATGAATGGTACGAAAGACAGGGATGCTTGAAGGGAAAACCTGCAAAGGGTATTTTTATGAATCAATACCCAATTATGGATAAGTTAGCAGTGCCACAGTTATTTCACCGATATGATTACAATAGGACTATTCTGAGGGATTATGAAAGTCTTGCTTGGGAAGTTACAGATTGCTACGGGGACGAATTAATTTCAGGAAACAGCACTGAGGGAGATAACTTGGAGGATATAGGAGAAAAATTAGGTTCCATTGGCTATAGAGGCAGAATAAAAGTTAAATATAAAGCAGAATATTCCGGTAATATTATTGAAGATGTTTTTTATCAGTATTGGGATACAAAAACAGAAGATTTGGGGGTCTTTGGAGTTTTGCCCGACTCTAACAACGGGATAATCAGGTTTTATACTGAGGATGACAGGTGTATAGAAGCTAATGTTTTGAACGGTGCTTTTACAGCTCCGGAGCTTAGGGATATAAAGGGTAAAATGGTTACTGTATTTAATGACTTAAACGGCAATGTATTTGAAAAAAGATTCAATAAATATGAAGGAGATTATTTTCTCTTACTGGCACCTCCTGCTCCGCTTGGCCTAAGCGTTAGTCATGAAAACGGTATTGTGAAGCTCCAATGGTCGGGAGAGCTTGGAATAGACTTATACAAAGTAAAAAGAAGCACAGCACCTGGAGGAGAATATGTTACTATAGCTGATAATATTGCCGGTGTTGGAGAGTTGGTTACTTTTACAGATTCTGTGGCTGATGATATCAAATATTTTTATACTGTGTCGGCAATAAGCGGAGGTAATGAAAGCCTCAGCAGTCCTGCAAAGACATGGGGCGAACTGTACAATACATCGATATATTTAACAAGAAATGGACAATACTATACAGTAGGTAACCCAGTTGCACTTGGAGTAGATGTTATTTCTAAAGAGGGATTCTCTCCAACCGGCAGCGTAATTTTCAGAGACGGTGATTTAATAGTAGGCGAGGCACAGCTACAGCCTTTTGATAATAATCGTTCAAGAGCATACATAACATTAACTTTTAATTCTATTGGTGCACATAGAGTTGTAGCAGAATATATCGGAAATGACATACTCCAAAATAGTACTTCAGAAGTACATGAGTTATTAATTGAGAAGCCTGAGATGTATATAAACTTATCATTCGTTCCGTATATTTCGGTGCCGGGTCAGCCTGTAGTTTTAACAGCCATTGTATCCGGAACATATAATGAGCTGCCTAAAGGCACTGTTACCTTCAATGCTGGGAGTATGATACTTGGCAAATCCAAATTGACTCCGCTGTCAAGTGGCAATAAGGCTATGGCTCAAATAGAAGTAAGCTCATTGCCCGAAGGTAAACACTTAATATCGCTAGATTATTCGGGAGACGAAAGTTATCAAGTAGTTTCATCTGCAATGGAACACTTGGTTAGCGATAAGTTTACAGTTACAGAGACCTCATTAAAGAGTAATTATAATCCCATACCTTATAGTGAGTCGGTTATGTTAAAGGCTGTAGTAAAGAGCTTAGATGGACAGGTTAAAAGCGGAAGGGTTGTATTCAGAGATCTTGATGAGGTTCTTGGGACTGCACATCTAGTGCCTGTGGAGGGTGCAGACTATTCAGAGGCGGTGCTTGAAAAGAGAATAAATTTTGTAGGTGTTCATCATCTAACTGCAGAATATCAGGAGGGTGATACCTATGCAGGAAGTGTGGGAAGTTTGGACCTGCTGCTTGTCAGCAAAGAGCGTAAATCTATAGAATTAAGTACCCTTAACGATTCTCAGTCAGGTGAACAGATTTTATCTGCTGAATTAACTTGGACACAAAAAGAGGTGTTTCCTACCGGAAAAGTAATATTTAAAGACGGAGATACAGTTATAGGAGAGGCTCCTTTCCTAAGGGTAGATGAAAGAGAGGCTACAGCAACCTTGAAGCTTAAAGGCCTTATACCTGGGCTGCATAACATAACAGCGGTTTATAACGGGGATATATGCTTTGATGGTTCTTCTGATTCAGAGGAGATTGCAGTTACTGCTCCTGTAAAAAAGAAGTATAAGATATCGGGTTATTTGGAATCAGATTCCAATGAAGAGCTCTCAGGATTTTCGGTACAAATCCAAGGAACTGGTTATTATGCTGTTACAAATTCCAACGGGTATTTTGAATTAGCAGATGTTAATGAAAGTGATGAAGGCTGCTCAATTAAAATAAGTAAAGCCGGGCATTTATACAGGATAATTGCTTTAGAAAAGCTCAATGAGGATTTGGAGATTGGCAGCGAATCCTCCAGGATTCAAATATGGGGCGGTGATATTGATCAGGATGGAACAATTAACATGAAGGGACGTTATCATGATAGCCAGGTTGTTTAATGCCAATTTGAATGATGCTGCGTATAATGCACAATGTGATTTAAATCTGGATGGTGCAATCAACTTAAGTGATATTGTTATCATTGCAAAGCACTTTAATTCATCTGCATCATCGTATGTGAAGGTAATATAGGAGAGCGTGTTTGCTAAAAGCAACATAGTTCAAAAAATTTAGAATAAGTATTGACGATAGGTGACGAGTCTGGTAAGATAATAATGTAACCTATAGGACACGCAAATAAATCGGTTATATAATCGATAAACGTTGAAAGTTGTTAAGAATAGCTACAAATTAATAAAACCACAAATATACTCTTATCATAACTGTTGCTAAAAAGTGAGAAAATCAGCAAGGTAATAGAGGGGGGATTAACAATGTAAAGTAATCAAAATTTGATATTGGTTATATATTTCCATTAATAAATTACAAAGATATTGAATACTTTATTTAGGAGTTATTGTATGAGGAGCAATTAAATGGTCATAGGTAAAAGTATGAAAAAATATAAAAAGTTTTTCTTGTCTGATAAAAATCCGAGGAGGTTTTATGAAAAAATGAATATCGAGAAGAAAGATCCAGGTATTCAATATATTGTATCAAAGCATATTTTAAAACACTTGCTTTTAAAGGGTGTCATTACAGAGGATGAATACAACCGTATCAATAATGAAAATATAAAAAGCCTGGAACAGTAACAAGGAGATACCGAACTTTAAACTTTAAAGTTCGGTATCTCCTAATAGCACTACTGATTGTAACTTGACGAAGTCGCATTAAAATGCTTGGCTATTGCGACAATGTCAGCCATATTGACTGAATTGTCCCTGTTCAAATCAGCGTTTAAGTTATATGTTTCGCTTCCGGCAACAGAGTTGAATGATTTTGCTATCTGGATAACATCCTTCATATTTATACTGTTATCCTGAATGCCATCAATAAGAATATCGCCGGCCCAGATATTTGCAGGGCTTGATTTTGCAAAAAGGAGCCTGTCCTCTTTTATGACAACATTCTCAATTTCTCTTGCAAGATAGTTGTCTTTGCTAATCCTCACTGTATACCCGGTAAGGTTCTCGGGAACACTATTAATCTCGAAAAATCCCTCTGAATTTGTGCTGGCTGATATTCCCTTACCTACCAATTCTACTTTGAACCCTTCTTTAATGTTTGGTGAACTTGACAAAATGTCCGGGTTTACATAACCGGTGAGTTTAAAACTGGTAACTGATGTAGGCGAGGGTGTAGGAACAGTATTTTCGGGTTTGAAAACAGCTGTTATATTCAAGTTCGCCGAGGGGGTAAAGGTTATGGTATCTGCTGTTGATGCAGCACCTGGTACTCCTTCCCAATGATCAAATTTATAACCGGCAGTTGGGATTGCCTTTAAGGTCACAGGAACTCCGTTAAAGTATGTACCTGACCAGTTTGAGGGAGTGGTAATCCCAGGAGTAGTTGATTTTATATCGATTGAATTAATCCTAACAAAACCTGCTGACATATCTGTATTTATGTTGATTTGAGATGTTCCTGTTACACCATCGTTTTTGAATTTGTTTATTATATGTTCCCTCACGGCGGAAGGCCTTTTATCAGCATATGATTTAATATACTGGAGGTTGCTGTCCCATGTCAGGCCTCCAGGATAGGAGCTAACCATATCTATAACTCTCCATCTTCTGCTTTGCTCCGGCATTGCTTTTTCAATTGCAGATTTGCACTCATCTATTCTTTGTTTGACTCTTTTTGGGTCAAAAGATGTATTTAATTGATCAGCAAAGCAATTTATAAAATCATTTCGGAAATCGGTATTTTTTAATAAGGTCTTAAGAAGAAATACTGCCCATGGCTGATTTGCATAGGCAAAGTCACCTTCCTCAGGCTTATCTGCGGTAGCAAAGCTCAGTGTATCAAAAGTCACGCTTTTTTCATATAAGCCAAATCCGAAATCCGTATCTCTCAAAAGCCATCTCCATCTTCCGTCCTGACCGTATGGTGCCTCAGGATGATACTTGCCGTCATCGGTTTTATATCTCCAAACACTTAAATTGTTTCCCGGCCAGTCATAATTTCCAAAGAAAATTTCCGATACGTTATACTCTATATAATTTTTGATATCCATTTTAGTATTTATATAGTCATATGTAGTTTGCTCTGCTATTGAATTGGTTTTTAGATAATTTATTATATCATTGATATAAGGTTTCTCATCTCCAGGTTTTCCCTCCTGAACACTGGGATATTCCCATACGTCAAGAATAACTGCTTTATCTTTATCAAGATTGTAATGAGAAGCTAAATATTCACTGTCATAACGTTCACGAATGTTATAAATACCCCAAAACTCGCCATCCAAAAATACTACTGAGGGTCTATAGGCTTGGGTATCAATACTCAGGTGTGAAACAAGGCTCTGCATCATGGCGTCTCTGAACATAACGCCTGTCCATCCGATATCATTTGCAGTATTCCTGAGGATAAGGCGTTGAAAGCTGTCTAGCTTTTTTCCGGTTGCTTTCTTTTTTAGCCCTGGAAAAACTTCATACTTAAATTTGTTTGTATCGTCATATCCGTGATCTGCATATAATCTGAAAGACTTTTGTGGAATTTTACGGGAATAGCCGCCGTTAATCCTCATACCGCTGTTCTGAGAGAAAGCAAGTGTTCCGTCCTTTTCGAAAAACTCAATATGTACAGGTCTTTCCCATGCATCACCTTTATTTTCAAAATTTTCGTTTACATAAATTCCTGTAGTATCATCAAATAGATTATCCCTGTCGGTAACAAGAGATATTACCGGTAAGTTGTATCTGTCCTTCATATTGGGATCAATGAAATATGTATGAGTTATTATTTTGCTTTTTGTGCCGTCTTCTCTGATAGATGCTGCCCTTATTGTGGAGCATTTAAAAACTTCTCCGATTGGCTTCTGCCACTTATTCCATTGATCATTGGATATATTGGATATCATTGAAAGAACATTAGGTTCTCCAACCCTGCTTCGTATGCTTATTCCATTTTCGTACAAATATGTCCCTTCAGCTCCAGGCACAGGATCAGAGCCATCTAAGGTATAGTATATCTTAATCCCTTCCTGATCGGTTGAAAGCTTAAGGTCAATACCTTCATTGTAAAATCCTCCCTTGTGGGAAAAGAGGGGCTCTTTAACCAGTACTGTTGCGTTTGAGTAAACATTGGATTTGTTGGGAGTTGATTTGGAAAATATAACCCACTCGGAAGACCCATCAGATTTTCGTCCATAGGACCCATTATCCCCTAAAGCAGCCGTTGTAACACTGTCGATAATAGTACCGTCAGGTTTTTTTAATGTTATAAGTTCTCCGGATGTGCTTAGCTTAAAATTGGTATGCATTTGGCCGTCTTTCGCGATTTTGTTTTTGTCAGATGCCCATACAAGAAGATAACCTTTTGCAGGTACAGTGCCTTTTGGAAAGCTCCATTTGGCAGATGAGTCGGATAGTGTATATCCCGTTAAATCAATAGGCTCTGTTCCGGAATTGTAAATTTCAATCCAGTCCGAATAAGCTCCGCCAAGGCTTCCGTAGCTAGGATCATCCACGTCACCGTCCCTTAGGGTATCGGTGTTAGAAGACATTACCTCATTAATAAAGAGTGCTTGTCCTGCCTCAGCTGTAACTGCCGGACCCGCCTGTGGTACTAATGATGTCAGCATTGCAATAGTTAATAAACATGACATCTTCTTTTTCATTTTTCTTTCCCCCTACCTAATTTGAATAAATATATTAAATAAAATTAATATTTGCAAATGTTTCTCTTTTACATGCTAATTGCTGTTATAGCAATATTATATCATATTGATCATAAAAAAGATTAGCTAAATTAAAAGTGTTTGTAGTCTTACATTTGTTATACTTTTAAGACTATTAATATTCTGTGACAAAAAGATTTATATTTTTTGGACAATTTATATAATTTATGTTATAATATAATAAACGATTTATTTTCTGAGATTTTTTAATTCCATCATGTCAATAAAAAATCATTTTTTCATCTTTTTATTTATTAAATATTCTTTAGTTTTTGATTGTTTTTTAGGTATATAATTAATATTTTCTTATTAATCAACCGAGACGGCTCAATGTCAAATCTTTTGTGGTACACATTTGCAATTCAAACCAATAATTAAGGAGGAAATGTCATGGGTTCTAGTTCGTTAAAAATTCTTGTTTGTGATGACTCTATTTTAATCAGAAAAAAGCTTAAGGACTACTTGGTGGATTGTGGTTGTGAAGTTCTTGAAGCATTGGATGGACAAAAGGCTGTGGATATGTACAAGGAAGAGAAGCCAGACTTGGTATTTATGGATATTGTAATGCCCGTTAAAACCGGTATACAGGCAACTGAAGAAATAATACAGTTTGATAAACATGCTAAGGTAGTAATTGCATCCTCGTCAGGTACAAAAACTCATTTAAAGCAAGCCCTTGAAGCAGGGGCATATGAATTTGTCCAGAAACCTATTGATGAAACCCAGGTAAAGAACATTATTGCTAACTTTAAAAAGGAGGACTAATAGTATATGTTTACTCAACTATTTGGAAGTTTTCTTTTAAATAAAAAACTGGTTACAATTGAACAGTTAATGGATGCTTTAAACTACCAGAGTTCAGTCCGTCTTAAACTTGGTGTTCTAGCTGTAAATGCAGGATATATGACGTCTGATGACATCAACAAAGTGCACGATGTACAGTCAAAAGTAGATAAGAAATTCGGCGAGATTGCCATCGAAATGGGATTTCTTGATGAAGAAAAAGTTAATAAGCTTTTATCATCACAAAAAACAGGGTATTTACTTTTGGGACAAGCACTGGTTGATAAAAACTATATGACACTTAAGCAGTTTGAGGAAGCTATTAACATTTACAAGAAAGAGCACAGCCTCACAAATGAACAACTTCAGTCTATAGACAGCGGTGATTTTACAGCAGTTGTCAATGAATTTTACCGCTTTGATAATCTTCCCGGAGGCGAAATTTATAAAGACTATTTTTCTCTTCTTCTGAGAAATATTATTAGATTTATTGATGGAAGCTTTATCCCCAAAGAAAAGAAATCCATTTCAAACTATAAATATGAATGGATGGTTTCACAAAATATATTCGGTAACATAGGGCTTGGTACATATATATGCGGAAATGAAAAGGCATTTATAGGCTTTGCCGCCAAGTTTGCACAGGAAAACTTCAGTGTAAATGATGAATATGTACAGGCATCGGTTGGAGAGTTTCTAAATCAGATAAACGGATTGTTCCTTGTAAATATGTCAAATAGCAATATTGAGTTGGAGTTAACACCGCAGATTGTTGAAAATCATGGTACCCTATCCGATCTATCGGAAGCTTATTGCATTACAATTGAGTTTCCTTTTGGTGAGATAGATTTCATAATATCCAAGACTATCTAGACTATCTAATGATAATGATTTGTTATAAGTGTTATACACCCAAATTACCTTGATAGATACAGAATTGTAAAATAATGTGCCGGTCGGACTGGAATAGCTCTTATTTCGCTATTCCGCTCACTGTATATAACTAGATTTACAGTTCGGTATCTATAATAAAAGTGTTAATAATCTTACATTTGGCGAAGCAAATAACGAACGGTTCAACGGGATTTGCGACAGACAAATGTAATAGATTTATCACTTTTATTCTATAGGTTTGGGTGTATTTAATTTATATTTATTATAATTAAAAGAATAACCTTAATGTTCCTTAATGTTTTGATACAATTGCACAATGTTACATTTACTGATAAAATAAATAAGTTGAAATTAAAACTTAAGGGCGGAATAATAATGATTATCAAAAAGGAATGGGGCATAGGCGGATATATAATTGTTGGAGCTGGTATTCTGGCAGGATTGTCGATGATTATGAGCTGGGTCAATTTGTCAACCTTAGCCAGAAACGGTATTCAACAAAGCACATACTTTTATTTGGTATTTTTTATTTATCCGATTATTATTACACTTAAAAATTGTAGAATAAATAAGCCAATAGGATATATATGCAGCGGACTTGCTATTTTTTGTGGAATCAGGTACATAACTACCAAAAGCACATTTTTTTTTGGTAATTTATCTTCAACAGGAGCATATGTGTTTACATTGTCATCGATTATGCTTTTGGTGGGAATCTATTTGTTCCGAAATAAAGCAGTATAATGCAAAGCACATCTTCACTAATTATAATAAATAACTTGCGGAAATTATGAAACTGGGCTAAGATTAATACAGATGAAATTTAAGCAGTAGATTTTCAAACTTTATATATAAAATGTGTTGGAGGTGCAATATGCCTAAGGGATTATTTTCGCAAGGCATGGTGGTTCTTTTATCGGAACCTGTTTTATTCAGCAAACTAGAGCAAATTCTTGCAGAGGACTTCAAACTTGTAGCCAAAAACGAGAATTCTGAGCAGTGGTATTTTGGAGGCCCTAGTGTTTTGATTGCGTATCGCCCTGAAGTTAATGGATATATAACGGTTGATTTGGTGGACAAACCTTGGCCGGATCATATGGGTCATCCTGAAGATGAAAAGATGCTCTTTGGTGCATGGTCAATGGGCTACTTTGGTCCATTTACTTATCCTGGAAACCTAAGTCATGCAGCTCAGCAGTCATGGCTTTATGAGGATGGGGGCAAAAATGCGGCAGAGCATAAGGCTTTTATAAGAGTTCGCTCAAGTTATGTCTTAGGCAACGTAGACAATGATGCACCTGTTTTGCCAGAAAACTATGATTCAGGTCACGAGATGATGTTTTTAACTAAGGTTTGCCAAAATATACTTCAGATGTCTGAAGCGTTGTGCTATTTTAATCCTAATGGTGAATGTCTGGCTTCTGACGAAATAGTTGACGGTCTTTTGGAAAGATACGAACAAGCAGGTCTCTATCCCCTCGAATTATGGGCGAATATTCGTTTGTTTAATTTTCCTGATAATGACAAATGGGCGTTAATGGATACAGTGGGTATGGGGCAGCTTGATACAGTGGATCACGAGGCTATATTTATTAAGGGTGAATTTGAGCCCAATGAAGTCGTAAACTTTTTCAGAAACACTTCTGTATTTTACCTTAATAATAAGGGACTTGTTTTTAAAAATGGAGAGATAATTGATGGGCCAGGCGGCATAGGCTGGCAGGGCGTAGCTATTGAAGAGGGTATTGCAGCTCCGCCAAGATCGGTCATAAGATGGTTTCCTGCTGATGGAAGCGAAAGACCTGAAGAATACTTGGGTGAGCTTAAAAATTATGTAAATAAAAACCCTGATGATTTGGATGATGACGAATATGATGAAGATGAGAATCGGTCATCGGGTGATGATGGTGAAGAAAAAAAGGGATTCTTTAAAAGAATACTAGGAAAATAATCAGGAGTAAGAAATCTCGGAGACAAAATGTCTGCGAGATTTTTTAATGATTAGCAAACTCAAGACAACGATCAAGGCTGAAAAATCAATTCGTGTTTTTTATTAACATAATAAAAGGATATTCAGAATTTATGTAGAATTATTTATATTATAATATTATAATTCAATTCATTTATCTTTCTATGTAAAAAGTTTTTAATCTCCTACATTTGTCCTGTGTATTTTCATTATGGTTTTTTTATTGATTTTGAGTTATTTTAAGGAAAGGATTGTGGATGTTATGAGTAAAGATCTGAATTCAGATATAATATTAGTTTCTGAATCGATAACAGAGAGAAATCAAATAATTAAATTTAACGGCTGTCTTGTATTCAATACAGCACAAATGGTAAAGGATAAGATCAGCAAGCTTTTGATCGATGCAGAAGGATATATACTTGATTTTTCAGGAATTACTAAGATAGATAGTGCAGGATTTGGCGTGATTTTTAACTTTATGAGTAAGAAGCCTCACAAATCACCAGTTGTGGCAGTAGTAAAGGACACGTTCATCTTAGAGCTTTTCAAAATAACAAAAGTGGACCAAATATTGCCACTTTGTGGGTCAATTGAGGATGCTAAAGATATAATTGATTATATAATGTCAATGAAGACAACAGTATAACTTTGTAATCAAACAGAAATAAGGTGCAGTTTATGCACCTTATTTCTGTTTTTGGGGAGACTTCAATTAAATTTTATATTAATTTGCGTACTGACTCTATATGATTATAGAACCAGAAAACCAATATGTATCTTATTATTACTATTTTTCTATATCTTTTCAATGTAATTATTTGATATATGATAGCATTTTTTTGTGCTATTGCTTTGTTAACTGATGGATAGCATTTTTTTGTCATGCATTAAGCAGAAATTTATTTACTAATCTAAAGTAGGCTTTTACAGACTAATGAATTGGAAATAGGATTACAATAGGACTATGCAAAAAATATATACCTGCCGATAATATAAAAGATATAACCATTGATGTAATATGATATGTTGATTTTATTTTTAGATATACAATATTCTGGTAGAGGTGAGAATCATTATGAGTTTGGAAAGAATAGAAAAGGAGTTTCATAGTTCTGTTGATGATGAAATGATTCTTTTATTGGATAATGATGAGGAGCAAAAGGAATGTTTAGACTACTGGAATATATTGGTAGTTGATGATGAGGCTTCTGTTCATAGCATAACAAAAATTATTCTTGAGGAGTTTAAGTATGGGGACAAAGGTCTTAAGATATATGATGCTTACACAGAAGAGGAAGCAATGAGGATAATTACTGAACAACCGGAAATTGCAGTTGTTCTACTGGATGTTGTTATGAATTCAGATGATAGTGGATTCAAATTTATTAAATATGTCAGAGAGGAACTGGGAAACAAGCTTGTCAGAATTATCTTAAGGACAGGACAGCCAGGACAAGCACCCGAGCGAAAAGTTATTATTGATTATGATATCAATGACTATAAGCTTAAGTCTGAAATTACTGCAGATAGGTTGTTTGTATCTGTATTTACTGCTTTAAGATCGTATAACGATATGAAGGTATTGGAAGACAGCAAAAAAAGTCTAGAGAAAATAATAAAATCATCACATGAGTTATACAAAAACCAATCCTTTAACAGTTTGATAGCAAGCATGCTGCTGCAGCTCAACTCTATTTTAATTGGCAGTAATGTTGTTGAAGTTTCAGATGTATCGATACTAGAAGCCACTAAAAAGGGGGATTCGTTTTATATAGAGTCAGCGGTGGGATGCTGTTTTGATTGTATAGGAAAAAGAATTGAGGATGCTTTGCCTCAGAAATCGTTGGAAATGATAAATAAAGCAGTAAGGGAAAAAGATAAGGTTTATGAAGAACAAAATTTTGTCTCATATTTTCAAAGCAGTTTAGGATCTGAAAATATTATTTTCATAAAAAACAACAAGGAGTTCAACGAACTTGAGAGGGATCTGACAGAGATTTTCTGCTCAAACATTTCCATGGCGTTTGATAATTTTTATTTAAAACAGGAGATTAATACGAGCCACAAGGAGATAATATTCACCCTTGGTGAAATTGCAGAAACCAGGTCCAATGAAACAGGATTCCATGTAAAAAGGGTTGCAGAGTATTCAAGGGTTATAGCCATAGAATCGGGGCTGTCTGAGGAAGAAGCTGAGCTAATTAGCATCGCGTCCACTATGCATGATGTTGGAAAGCTTGGAATACCAGACTCAATATTAAATAAGCCGGGAAAGCTCACTAGCGATGAATTCGAGTGCATAAAAACACATTCCTCCATAGGATATAACATGCTAAAGCATTCAAAGGGCAAGATAATTAGTGTAGCTTCTGTCATAGCACTTCAGCATCATGAAAAATATGACGGCACAGGTTATCCCAATAGATTAAGCGGTGAGGAAATCGACTTACACGCAAGAATTGTTGCCATTGCCGATGTGTTTGATGCTTTGGCTTCAAAAAGAGTTTATAAAGAGTCGTGGGATATTGAAAGAATTATAGAACTGTTCAAAAATGAGGCAGGTAAGCACTTTGACCCCAGGCTTACAGCAATTTTTCTCAATAATATTGACTACATGCTTAATATAAAAAATAGTTTTCCTGACTAGGGAGAATATGTCAGTCATTTAGTGTATAAGGGTGATTTAGTATAAGTTTAAAGCATATTTTAAAGAAAACAAGCATTTATATAGTATTAGAAAATGAATGTAAAGAGCTTGTGACTAATATATACCTTGGTTCGCCGACACAGGTCCCGGAGCAGTATTTTCCATAGATTTTATGTAAATCAATAAGTTATAATATTCCTAAGGGGGTGTGGGTTATGTTTGGTGATGACTACAAATTAGTGCCAAGGACTTATTCTATTAAAAGCTATAAAAGACGTAAATCTACCAAACTTAAAAGGGCTTTCAAGGTCACATTTTACACTGCCATTGTGCTGGCTGTTATAGGGGTTTCAATTTTATCAGCAGCACATTATATCTAAATATAAAAGGCAACTGATTTATTTCATTAATGCTTTTTATATAGCTACATATCACGTTAAGACACTTAAGATAACAGCGACTTTTCTTGATGTCCAGGATAGTTTGGGTGAAATTATGGTGTCTATTGAACGTTGAAGTCCATTTTATATATAGGCACCATAAATTTTCGCTTTGCATCCTATATTTTCTCTTATAGCGACTTTTCAGAACTTTTCAGTATTGTGTTGACAAATCCAATAAACCGAATTATAATATTATAGTCTTAAAAAATTATATGCGGATGTGGTGGAATTGGCAGACGCGCTGGATTTAGGTTCCAGTGGGCAAACCCGTGCAGGTTCAAGTCCTGTCATCCGCACTAGAAGGGTTTAAGAAAGTTTTGGTTTCTTAAACCCTTCCTTTAACACTCGAGCAAGTTTAAAATCCTGTAAAACCTTAATATAAAAGGCTATACAGGATTTCGTGTTTATATAAAAAGTGAGTACTTTTTTATCATCCCACCATCTCTATCAAAATCCACACTTGGAACATCCCTGCTATCCCAATCAACACTGTTGAAGGCCTTGGCAACTTTCGAGTGGCTATTGTGCATCTGGTATTTAAAATTATATAATTGGTTTATATAAATGGGTTGCAGAAAATTTGCCTGGATCATATGGATTAATATATGTTCATGATAATGAGGATTTTAAAGGCTCTATATGGAATCCAACAACTGATGATACTAATAAATTTATAGTATGAAAATTGGCAAGAGGTGTACTTACAAAGGAGGAAGATCCTTTCTTGTCCCCCTGCATACCAATTATATAAGATCCATTTGACCCATCAAGGGATGATTAAATCAAAAGTTGAGGAGAATAGGAAATTATGGCACTAAGGAAGTTTATTATAGTGGTTTTGAGTGTAGCGTTAATGGTATCTATGGTTATTGCATGTAGCAATAATTCATAATTGGGATAGTATATTTTGGGAAATTATAGATTGTACGAACGAGTATTATAAATATGTAGAAGAGTCTCTTAAAGGGATATCAGATATATCAATTAAAGAATGCATTTACTAATAATCAAATTTTTGAATAGACCAGAACTGCTGAGAGATTTTCCGCCATGGTCCGAGAAACTTCCCGAAAGGTTTAGGCTATAAGCGGTATAGAAAACAGGTTTTTGACCTGATTGACGATATAACCGGTAAAATAAAACGTACTGAAGGCCCTGTGGGCTATGGCTGACTGATTGACAAGAACGGAATAAACTGGAAAGGATACAGTCATTCCAATTAAGGGCTGGCAATTGATCTTAACGGTTATGTATGGAACAGGACCTTAGGTGAAGATGTTATTCGTAAATTTTCACCCAATGGAAGACTTGTCGGAAGCTATAATCAAGGAAACAACAATGCCCGGGGATGTGTTGTCGATAAATATAATTAAAATAACAAGTCTTTTTACACTCAAGTCCTCATCCGCACCAAGGGTTTGAGGGTGTGCGTAATTTCTTGAAGCAAGAAATTACGCACAATTTACTAACGAATTCTAATTATATTTTATGTTTTGCCATCAATTAATTAAAATTCAACCCGTCAATATAAATTGAGAATATATTATCATGGTCAGTAGTCAGTATGGTAGATCCTATAGATATTTCAACATAGTTAACCTTCTTCATAATCGTATCCTTAAGAGCATTAACTGCATTTGTTCTATCTGAACCTGTTAGATTGGGGTTTATATATCCGATAACATTACTCTCCCACATACTATCTCCATTAAGGGGGACAGTGAAATCATTCCATACATTAGGATTCAGCAAATAGTTCTTATAAATACCGCTATTCTTTGGAATGTACTCTATCTTGTTACCGTTGTCCATGCATAATCTGATTATCGGGTTTGTGCCATTAATAAGATTAAAGTTCTGGCCAGGCTTTATAGAAAACTTAACACTGGTCTTGCCGGCTAAATTCCACCCTGCATTTTTACTTAATGGATAGAAAATATCGTTTCGACCTTTTGACCCGCTTTCTACATCTTTGGAACAATTAATTTCTGCCTTTAATGAATTATTACCATATTTTACGTTTTGTGCTTCTTCAGTAGTTGACTTATTAATCATGGTTAGAGTGGCATTTTTTCCGCTTATATTATGCGAGTGCCAGTAGCCCCATTCCAGACCTCTGCTTGAATTTTGCTCAGTCCCGTACTCGTTGTTTATAGGATTGTGAGTTGTAGGAAGTGGAGTTGGGAAGCCGGTAACATTATAGGTTATGCTGCTTCCGTTAAACCGATTGAAGTCATAAACATAGTACCACCAGTTATTTAATATACCGTTACTATTTACACCTGGGTTATGTGGAAGATGATTTAACCACCACATATGATATGCTAAAGGTGTATAACCCATCTCCTTATACGAAGTACCTACTTCATAGTAGTTATATGCACCGAAATCATACGGACCAATCATTTTGTATACAGGAGGTGAAGGAAGATTTGGATAGCTGTACCAGTCATCTGCACAACTGCTGACATAGTTGCCAGGTCTCCAAGTTTCTGGAGCCTCCCAACCATAATCGATTCCTCGTATGGAGTTTGGCGGGAAGTGACTCGAGCCTACGTTGGCATTTCCCGGTGATGATGCAGCAAATCTATCGTCATTGGTTCCGCATCCTTGCTGATCTGCTGTCCTAAATCTGCCCCATAAGTTGTAATTTCTTAGTTCAAGTTCATTACTGGCAGGAGGCTTAATGGTATTCTCTTTATAAACATACATGGAAATGTTTCTAGGCCAGGTACCAGCTCTATTTGCATCAGAAATACTTGACATTACACCTTCAAACATATGTATATTTGCATCAAATGTTCTGCTATCACAAAGTATCATTGAAAAGAAAAAGGATCTTGAACATGCAACCGATTTATCTGAACGAAATACTTCATGATCAGGTAAATCTAAGCCGATATTTCTATTGCCTAAAAGTGGATTTTCGGCAAAACCACAAAGTGGTGGTCCGCCTAAAAACCAAACAGCGTCGATTTCTCCCTTTTCCACAAGGTCAATAATTGAGTTTCCACCAAACTCAGTGTATTGCTTTGATACCATCTTCTGATAATCAACTCCCCCATGTGGGCCAACATCATATATAATGTTAGACTTCATTGTACTTAGGTGATCTTTATTTGAACATCCCTTATTTGAACAATGTTGTGGATCACATGCCATTTCTAAAATGAGCTCATCATTTTGCTGAAAGTTACTGTCGTTAGCAGGCGGGTATTCGTTTAAAGCTATAACTTTATTATTATAAAATTCAAAGTCAATGGTTTGGTTTGAGGCAAATTTATAAATATTCTTTGCATTTTTTAAAAACTGATCCTTGTACCTGTGCATCTTTGAGGAATCATTAAACTCTCCAGGCATACTGCCATCACTGTTGGTAACAACATTACCGCGAAGCTCGCTTACCCTTCTGTTTGCCATGTTGTTTTTATAATGCTGGGCTAAATTTACACCATTTATTGTTTGGTTTGCGTATTTTGTGGGTACATTAGGGCCGAGAACCGGGTCATAAGTTAAGGCCAATACTTTATAAGATGTTTTTACCTTTACTTCATTAGTAGTTTTTACATAAATTGAATCAGAAGTTGCAATTTCCATACCGGAGCTATCTAAGGCACTTACTCTATAAGTATATGTAATAAGCGGGTTGCGGCCAAAATCACTAAAGTACCCGGATTTGCTCTGTGTTTTGCCTATTAGAAAATCGTTTCTGTAAACAGCGTATTTGTCTACTGCTTGTGTAACCAGAGGCGTCCAGTTGAGCTTAACTGAAACTGCATCTACTTCTACAGCTTTTAAATTTTGTATAGTCAGTGCACTAGGCTCTTTTCCCCAGTATAAAGCACCTGAAATATGTGCAGTAACTTTTTCCCAATCAACATATCCTGTAGTATTTTCAAAAGCATCCTTGTTGTAAGAGTAATCATTTGATTGGTCAAAATTAGAATAATCAGGCTTTGCAAATCTAGATTTTATTAGTACAGAAGAATTTGGAGGAATGGTACCCTTTTTAAAAGTCAATTCAAAATATCTGTCTGCATTTGTTGCATTGTTTACAATACCGAATCTACCAACTATATCCAAGCTTGAGATATTACTTGCATCATCTATCCAAAAATTAAAGGTTTCAGTGGTGGATTCAGCAGTAAAATAATATCTTATGGCTACTTTGGTTAAATCAATTGAATTTGTGTCGGTATTTACAATTTTAAAATTCGGGCAAATCTGATTAGATGCATTTTGGCTGTGACAAGTCTGAATCTTTATAGATGTTACTGCTGTGACTTTTATAGCCGGTAATGCTATTGTTGCCAAAATACAAAGTGTGACAATTAAAGTTATCATTGATTTGATTTTTTTCATACGTGTCCCTCTCTTTCTTTAAAGCTTCAGATTTTAGTAGCAACTTCTTTGTGTTGATTTGTTGCGTTCTTTTTTGCTATTGTTTCTCAAATTTTTACAATTCTTTTGCGGCTTAAGTCACCTCCTAAATACGTACCGTATAATATAATCATAAGTGCAAACCCTATCCATACTGGTATTATAGTAGCTGTATAAATATATTGTTATGTATGCGATAAGATTAAAAAAACTATATCATGAATATTAAAATGATAGTTGGAATAAAAGCTGAAAGATTTATGCAAATTTTCTGAATTGATTTGTTTTTTAACTAATTTTTTATTAAGTAATGTGAAGATTGGAGTTTTACATAGATAAGGGGATAATTAATGGGAAAAACATAAACAAAAAAGGGATTCTTTCGAATCCCTTAATTAACTCATAATTTAATTGCTATACGCAAACTTCCTTAAAAAAACATGGTATAAGGAAATAATATCTAGGACCTATCTCCTCTCATAGTTTAAAGAGTTATAAACAGAACCTTTTAATGGTAACCTGGCGATCATAGCATACTGCCTTAGACCCACGGCTTTGCGTCATTATCTTTCGAAAACTTTGCCCTGTTTCATAAGTCTCTATTTATATCTCCTTATACCGAGTAGAAATAGGAGGTTTACGTACAATTATATTGTAGCACCTCTGTCGAAAAAAGTACAACTTTGTAATACCTCGTCTAATCCTCTAAAATTGTATATTTGGTGATTATATAAGATTGTGTTTTTAAATCATCAAATTATTAAGCAATACTTGATGGGACGTAGTTTAAAAAATAATTCTATCATGACCAGGTGAGTTTGTCAAATGTTTCTAGAAAAATTATTTATAAATTTTTCTAGAATGAAGGATTTTTTATAGATAAATGATTCAGCAATTAAGGGGATTTATAATTGGAACTTGACACAATACAAACAAAAATATAATATATCTATATGACAACAAACAAAATGCAAAGGTGTTGATATAATGAATGAAAATGAAAGGTTGTTTAATTCTCCGTTGTCCGACATCAAAAGAGGATATGCAGACGAGAGTGATAAATATGTGTGCCTGATTTGTGGTGAATCCATAGAGAAAGGACTTGTCTATTCAAAAGGAAATATATTTTATGAAGCTGAAAAATACATGAAGCTTCACATAGAAAGTTCACATGGAAGCGTGTTTGAATATTTAATAGATCTTGATAAGTCTTTAAACGGACTTTCACCTCACCAAAGCAAACTTTTAAAGCTTTTTTATCAAGGTATGGGAGATGAAGAAGTAAAGAATGAAATGGGCATCGGTAGCAGTTCAACTATAAGAAATCATAGGTTTGTGCTTAGAGAGAAGGAGCGTCAGGCTAAAATATTTCTTGTGCTGATGGAGCTTTTAAAGGAAGGTTCAAGTAAGACTTACAATAACGTAAAACGTCAGACTGCCCCTAAGGCTGGAAGTGGAAGACATATTGCAACACAACAAGAAAAGGATAAAATAATTGAAAAGTATTTCCCAGAAGGAATTGATGGCCCTCTAAAGACCTTTGACATGAAAGAAAAAAGCAGGATTGTTGTGTTGGAACAATTAGCAGCCAGGTTTGATAAAGAGAATGTGTACAGCGAAAAAGAGGTCAATGAAATTTTGAAAGGGGCATCTGAGGATTTTGTTACTTTAAGACGATACCTTATAGAATATGGATTTATGGACAGAAAGCAGGACGGCAGCCAGTATTGGATAAGGAAATATGATAGCGGCAGGGAGGTGTTGGATTTGGACCGCAGGAAGGAACTGAAAAATCAGTTTAAGGAACTGAAAACAGAAGCGGGAGTTTACCAGATAAGAAATACTATAAACAATAAGATATTATTAGTTGCCACTCCCAATCTTAAAACTATAAATGGCAGGCAGATAGAGCTTAATACAGGAGGATACAGGAACAAGCTCCTTCAGGAGGAATGGACAAAATACGGAAATGAGGCTTTTGTATTTGAGGTGCTTGAAGTATTGGAACAGCCGGAGGAAGGTTTTTTTGATATGAAGGATGAACTAAAAAAACTGGAGAAAAAATGGCTGGAAAAGCTTCAGCCATATGGAGATAAAGGATACCATAAAATTTAGTCCCAAAAAACCATATTAAAATATCGGATTGACACAATATATTGTATGTGATAATATTAAGTCACTAAATATTGCACAAAACAAACGTTATAAATACAGGTTTAATAATAAAAGCTCTTCGGCTAACGGAGGCTTTTATTGTGTCTTATGAAGGTATGTACATATATGGGGAGGATACGGACAGGTATGATAAGTAAAATCAAAAAGCGTGACGGAAGAGAAGTACCGTTTAATATTGAAAAAATAGCGAATGCTATTTTCAAGGCTGCTACAGCAACCGGAGGCAAGGACTATGATTCTGCAATGGCTTTGGCAATAAGGGTTGCAGAATATATTGAAAACTCGCAAGGAAAGCTTACTCCTACAGTTGAGGAGATACAGGATGCAGTTGAAATAATTCTAATGGAAACAGGCCATGTACGCACTTCAAAGGAATTCATATTATACAGGGCTGAACGGACAAGAATAAGAGAAATGAATACAAGGCTTATGAAGGTTTATGAAGAATTAACCTTTAAGGAAGCCAAGGACAACGACATGAAGCGTGAGAACGCAAACATTGATGGCGATACTGCAATGGGCACAATGCTTAAGTATGGCTCTGAAGGAGCAAAGCAGTTCTATGAGATGCGTGTTTTAAAGCCGGAGCATGCCAAGGCCCATAAAGAAGGAGATATACATATTCATGACATGGACTTCCTTACTCTTACAACAACATGCTGCCAGATTGATATAACCTCTCTTTTCAAAGGAGGTTTCAGTACGGGACATGGACATTTGAGGGAACCAAATGATATACATAGTTATTCAGCACTGGCTTGCATAGCTATACAATCAAATCAGAATGACCAGCATGGTGGACAGAGCATACCTACCTTTGATTACGGCATGGCACCGGGTGTTGGCAAAACGTTTATACGGCTGTACAAGGAGAATCTGGTTAAGGCGTTGAATCTATTGGCCGATATTACCGATGCGGATGAGAAGGTAAAGCTTATAGTTGATAAAATAAAGGAAAATCATGGGCTAAACCCTACATTAGGGCGTGGGGATCTTTATGGCAAGTATGAAGAGGAATTATTGATAGAGCTTGTTAAAGATACAGATATAGCCCGTAAGTGCCAGAAGTTTGCCGTTAAAATGGCGGAATCCGAAACAGACAGAAGAACATATCAGGCAATGGAAGCCTTTGTACATAATCTAAATACAATGCACAGCAGAGCTGGAGCACAGATTCCTTTTAGCTCCATAAACTACGGCATGGATACTTCGCCTGAAGGAAGGCTTGTAATAAAAAATCTTTTGCTTGCTACAGAGGCAGGCCTAGGGAATGGAGAAACCCCAATATTCCCTATACATATTTTCAAGGTTAAGGAAGGAGTTAACTATAACCCTGAAGACCCTAACTACGATTTGTTCAAGCTTGCATGCAGGGTAAGTGCAAAGAGGCTTTTTCCAAACTTTTCTTTCCTTGATGCACCATTTAACCTTAAATACTATAAGCAAGGTCATCCTGAAACTGAGATTGCTTATATGGGCTGCCGTACAAGGGTTATTGGAAATGTTCATGATGCTGAAAGAGAAGTCATTTATGGAAGAGGGAATCTCAGCTTTACAACTGTAAATCTCCCAAGAATAGCACTTAGAAGTAATAAAAATGTAAATATTTTCTTTGATGAGCTTGAAAGAAAAATAAAGCTTGTTATTGATCAACTTATTGAGCGTTATAATATTCAGGCAAGGAAAAAGGTCAAAAACTTTCCGTTCCTCATGGGGCAAGGCATATGGATAGACTCCGATAAGCTGGGCTGGGATGACGAGATTGGAGAGGTATTAAAGCACGGTACTTTGACAATGGGATTTATCGGACTTGCTGAATGTCTTAAGGCACTGATAGGCAAGCATCATGGTGAATCTCAGGAGGCACAGAACTTAGGTTTGGAAATTGTAGGCTTCATGAGAAGGAAGATGGATGAAGCAAGTGCACATTATAAAATGAATTTTACCCTTATTGCTACTCCTGCAGAGGGTACAGCAGGAAGGTTTGTTAAGTATGACAGGAATTTCTATGGAGTTATCGAAGGTGTAACAGATAGAGATTATTATACAAACAGCTTTCATATCCCGGTTTATTATGAGATAAGTGCTTTTGATAAAATAAGAATTGAGGCACCTTACCATGAGCTTACAAACGCTGGACATATTACGTATGTTGAGCTTGACGGAAATCCTTCACAAAACCTTGCTGCCTTTGAGAAGATTGTACGTGCTATGAAAGAGTCCGGTATTGGCTATGGCTCTATTAACCACCCTGTGGATAGAGATCCTGTCTGCGGATATACGGGAATTATAGGCAATGAATGCCCCTCATGCGGCCGTCAGGAGGGTGAGATGAAGTTTGAAAGAATCAGAAGGATAACCGGTTACCTCGTCGGAACACTAGAACGCTTCAATGATGCAAAAAAAGCGGAAGAAAGAGACAGAATAAGGCACTATGCAGGAACATAACCTGTGGAGGTACGAGAAATGAGTGTATTTATCAGAATAGCCGGAGTTGTAAAAGAGTCCATTGTTGACGGTCCGGGCATAAGGTATGTGATTTTTTCTCAGGGATGCAGACATAACTGCAGGGGGTGCCATAACCCCCACACCCATTCATTTGACGGAGGAAGTCTAGTAGATGTTGATGCCATAATAAATGAAATGAGAAAAAATCCGCTTTTAGATGGCATAACCTTAAGCGGAGGAGAGCCCTTTGAGCAGGCTGAAGGCTTTGCACAGCTTGCCAGAAAAGCCAGAGACTGTGGCTACAGTGTGATGACATATACAGGGTATTCCTACGAGCACATATTAAAGTACAGGCATCAGAGATCAGGATGGGATGAGCTTTTTGAGAATTCCGATGTTATTGTCGATGGCAAATACGAGGAGAACAAAAGAAACCTTATGCTTAGCTACAGGGGTTCGGAAAATCAACGTGTTATAGATGTAGGTCAATCTATTGCAATGAATAAGGTAGTTCAAATCGACATTTAATTTATGTCTATGACTTGGAAATTCTTTGATATAACTGTTAAAAGTAATTTTGTTTGATAATGTGAACTGTTATCAAATAAAATTACTTTTTTATATGACTTGGAAATTATTTTGTGAGTTCTATTGAATATGAGGTATATAAAGAATAAATGGAGGAGATTCCAAAAACGTGTAGAATATATACTAATCGTAGATATTGGCTGAGCATAACTAATAAGGTTAGAGGTAAAGGTGGTATAAAAATGGAGTTTACGGATAGGTTCTGCCAGATGGTAATAGAAAATATGAGTAATGCCTTTGCATATCACAGAGTTATTTTGGACGATTGCGACAGGCCGGTTGATTACGAATATATTGATGTAAACCTTGCCTTTGAAAAATTTACAGGTCTCTCAAGGGAGATGGTTATAGGAAAAACAATCAGGCAAATTGTTCCTCAAATTGATAAAGACACTGCCAATTGGATAGATTTTTTCGGTAGGGTTGCCATGGACGGAAAGGCCCAGGTTAAAGAGCATTATTCAGAAGCTTTCAACAGGTGGTATTCTGTAAATGCCTATTCTCCTGCTAAAGGTTACTTTATTGCAATTTTTAGTGATATAACGACGTTAAAAATGAATGAAGAAATATACAAGCTAATATCTGATGCAACGACAGATGGCATATGGTATTATGATATAATCGGCAATAAAAAGGCTTTTTCAGGTAAATGGTACGAAATAACAGGTTATGAAACAGACGAGATAGGGAATCTGAATTTATGGAATGGTATCATACACCCGGATGATCTGGACAGGACCTATGAAGCATACATGAATCATATTAACAACAGGATTGATAAATTTCAGTGTGAATGCAGGATAAAGACAAAGGATGGCATTTATAAGTGGGTAAGGGCAATCGGTAAGGCATTGTTTGATGAAGCCGGTAAAATGTATATGGTAGCCGGTGCTATTTCCGATATCAGTGAGTTAAAGGAACAGCAGGCATATATTGAATATATGGCATTTCACGATTCTTTGACAGGTCTTCCCAACAGGGCACTATTTATGGACAGGCTTTCAATAGCTGCAGGCCTTGCAGAAAGAAATCAAAGGAATGTTGCAGTTGTTTTACTGGATGTAGACAATTTTAAGGAAATTAACGACAGTATGGGCCATGATGTAGGGGATTTGCTTCTTAAAATAATAGCAAAGCGTCTTGCACAGAGTGTCAGGAACTATGAAACATTAGCAAGACTTGGAGGAGACGAGTTTGCCATACTGCTGCAGAACATAAGTGAGCAGGAGGAGGCTTTTGAATTTTGTGAACGCCTCAGGGAAGCCGTGGTTCAGCCTTTTGAGTTGTATATTCACACCGTAAATATAAGCATAAGCATTGGGATTGCCATGTATCCTAATGACGGAAAGAATATAATGGAAGTCTTAAGGAATGCTGATACGGCTATGTACAAAGCCAAAGCCCTGGGGAAAAACAATACACAGTTTTTTAGTCTTGACATGAAGGAAACGATGATAAGAAAGCATCTTATTGAGAGGAAGCTGAGAACAGCTCTGAGGGAACAGAAATTCACCCTCAATTATCAGCCTCAGGTAGATTTGGCTACCGGCAAAATCAGGGCAATTGAAGCACTTATTAGGTGGTTTGATAAGGACCTGGGTATTATTGAACCCTCAGAGTTTATACCAATAGCAGAAGAAACCGGCCTCATTGTATCGATCGGCGAATGGGTCCTTGAGAACGCATGCAGGCAAGGTGTGATGCTGAACATGAATTACCACCCTGATATGTTTATTTGTGTAAATGTATCATCTGTTCAGTTTAAACAAAATGACTTTTCAGAAATGGTAAAAAAGATCCTAGATGAGACTGGTTTTGACCCTTCTCATCTAGAATTGGAAATAACCGAAAGCATCCTTATTGATTCCTTTGAAAAGATATGCTTTATTTTGGAAGGGCTTAGGGATATGGGAGTGAGGGTGTCCATGGATGATTTCGGAACAGGTTATTCTTCTCTAAATTACCTCAAGAACCTGCCTCTAAATACTCTTAAAATAGATAAAAGTTTTATAAAGGATGTGGATAATGATACGATAGAAAAGGAAATAACGGGTTCAATTGTATCTTTGGTTCATAAGCTCAATATAGAGGTAGTGGCAGAGGGTGTAGAAACCAAAAGTCAGCTGGACTACCTCAAGGGCTGCAAGTGTGACAATGTTCAGGGCTATTTATTTGGAAGGCCTGTACCTGCAGAACGAATTCCTGAAGCAATAGTGAATGCGTCAAATGTTTTTGGACATACAGATGGGGATAATGGCTATAGTAATAATTAATGGTTATAATAATGGTTACAATTGTTAGAGAATTATTGCAGTGACATTAATAATGTGTTATAATTGCTTGAAAATAAAAATATAATAAAACATAATATTATATATGCTAGGGGTGCTTTTTAGGGATTGATTAGCGTAAGCTGTTATTAATCATTTCCAAGCTGAGAGAAACTTTTGTTTCAACCCTATGAACCTGATACGGATAATTCCGTCGTAGGGAAGCGATCGCAACATTTATTTAGATCATAGAGCTTACCCTTACGGGTAAGCTTTTGTTATGTCTAGGAAATTATGGTGTATGCTACACCACAATTTCTCACGACAACGATCAAGGTTGCAAAATCCCTTCGTGATTTTGTTACGTCCAGGAAATTATGATTTGGGGAGCATATAAGTTTTATAAAGGAGGATGGAGAAATGTCAAAGGATACTCTGGTAATTGGGGGAATAGAACTAAGAAGCAGATTATTTATCGGGTCTGGTAAATATTCATCAAATGCACTTATACCCAAAATTGTAGATAAGTCGGGAGCACAGGTTGTTACTGTTGCCGTAAGGCGTGTTGATTTGGAATCAAAGGATGAAAACATGCTGAATTTTATCCCGAAGGAATGTGTTCTGATGCCAAATACATCAGGGGCAAGGAATGCAGAGGAAGCTGTGAGAATTGCACGCCTTGCAAAGGCAATGGGTTGTGGAAACTGGATAAAGATTGAGGTAATATCCGATACTAAGTACTTGCTGCCTGATAATTTTGAAACCCTCAAAGCAACTGAAATTTTAGCTAAGGAAGGGTTTGTGGTTCTACCATATATGAGCCCTGATCTTATGATGGCAAAAAGGATGAGAGATGCGGGGGCTGCTGCAGTAATGCCTCTTGGGGCCCCTATAGGCACCAATAAAGGCCTTAAAACAAAAGAGCTGGTTAAAATTATGATAGATGAAATTGACCTTCCTATCGTAGTGGATGCCGGAATAGGCAAACCTTCCGAAGCAGCCGAGGCTATGGAGCTTGGTGCAGCTGCAGTGCTTGTAAACACTGCTATCGCTTCGGCTGGTGATGCCGTATCCATGTCGGAAGCCTTTTCGTTAGCTGTTAGGGCAGGAAGGATGGCTTATTTGGCAGGCACAGGAGCGGTTAAGGATTTTGCAGAAGCATCATCGCCCCTTACCGGTTTCTTAAACGGTTAACAGCAGTAAAAATAGTAGAAGTTTTAAGGAATAGATGGTGATATTATTATGAGTTTTTATGATGTTTTGCAAAAATACAAACAAAATGTTGTATTTGAGAGGATACAAAGTGTGAGCAGAGAAGAAGTAGATAGGGTGCTTTCAAAGGAAATCTTTTCGATTGACGACTATCTTGTCCTGATATCTCCTGCTGCCTCAGACTTTCTGGAAGAAATGGCGAGAAAGGCACAGCGTATAACCCTTCAGCATTTCGGAAGGGCAGTGGTTTTGTACGCACCCCTGTATCTGGCCAACTACTGTGTGAATAATTGTTTGTACTGCGGATTTAATGTTCACAATGATCTGGACAGAAGGAAGCTTACAATGGAAGAGCTTAGGGTTGAGGCAAAGGCCATATCTGAAATGGGTATAAGGCATATCCTGCTTCTTACAGGCGAATCCAGGAAACATTCTCCTGTAGAGTATATTAGAGATTGCGTAAAGATTATAGCTGAATATTTTACGTCCATATCTTTGGAGGTTTATCCCCTTGATGAAGAGGACTACAGGCTTTTGGTAAACAGTGGGGTTGACGGCCTTACCATTTACCAGGAGGTATATGATGAAGATGTTTACAAGACGATGCATCCATCAGGACCAAAAAAAGATTTCCGTTATCGATTGGATACTCCTGAGAGAGGCTGCAGAAGCGGTATGAGATCAGTTGGAATCGGTGCATTAATGGGTCTTGGCAACTGGCGTACAGAGGCATTTTACACTGCTTTGCATGCACATTATCTTACAGGCAAGTACTCAGAGGTTGAAATAAGTCTGTCCATTCCGAGGATGCGTCCTCATACAGGCAGTTTTGAGGTGCCTTCTCCTGTGGGAGATCGGGACTTTGTACAAATAATGCTGGCGGCTAGGCTGTTTTTAAGGCATGTTGGGATAACCGTTTCTACAAGGGAAAGGGCTTCCTTTAGAGACAACCTTGTAGGACTTGGTCTTACCCGAATGTCTGCCGGTTCGGTTACAGAGGTTGGAGGATATAATGAAAAACGCGGTGACGGACAGTTTGAAATATCCGACGACAGGAGTGTTGAGGAAATAAGGCAGATGCTGTATGGTAAGGGCTTTCAACCGGTATTTAAGGACTGGCAGTACATATGAAAAAGTTCCGTCGAGATATCAAAAATTAAGGCAGGTGATATAAGTGGAAGGATTTGAGAGACTGATTGATGCCAATATCAACAGGGCGTCAGAGGGTTTAAGGGTATTGGAGGATATATCAAGGTTTTCCCTTAATAACAGGGAGCTGACTTCAAAGCTTAAAGCATTGAGACATGACATAAGAAAAAGTATGAATGGATATGCCTTTGACATTATCCAATATAGAGATTCGGATTCTGATATAGGTCCATCAGTATCAGAGAAACTGGCAGTGGACGGAAAAAATGATATAAGGGAGCTTGTGGCTGCCAATTTTAAAAGGGCACAGGAAGCTGTAAGAAGCATAGAAGAGACGCTTAAGGTCATGGGAAAAGATGAGCTTTCCAGAATATATGAAAAGATAAGGTATGGACTTTACTCAGTGGAGAAGGAGTTTTCACTGGCATTAAAGCCCTTTGTAAGGGTAGATTGCCTTAAGACAGATATTTACTGCCTGACAGCAGAAGAACATTCCAAGGGCAGAGACAATATCGAAGTGGTTTCCCGAATGCTTGAAGCGGGTATAAAGCTTATACAATACAGGGAAAAGGATAAAACAATGCTGGAAAAGTATCGCCAGTGCATCAAGATAAGGGAGATGACTTATGCAGCAGGTGCAACTTTTATAGTTAACGATCATATCGAACTGGCAAAGAGCGTTATGGCAGATGGTGTACATATAGGACAGGACGATCTTCCACTTTATGCAGCCAGGCAGCTTGTGGGTAATTCTATGCTTATCGGCGTTTCCACTCATTCACCCCAGCAGGCGGTAAAGGCCGTTGAAGGCGGGGCGGATTATATAGGTGTAGGCCCTATTTTCAAAACATTTACCAAAAAGGATGTATGTGATCCTGTTGGATTTGAATATCTTGATTTTGCTGTAGAGAATGTAAAAATTCCTTTTGTGGCAATAGGAGGAATAAAGCTTCACAATCTTGGAAAGGTAGCGGAGCATGGAGCCAAATGTGTGGCCCTTGTTACTGAGATTGTTGGTGCAGATGATATTGGCGAGATAATCGCTTCAGCAAGGAAAATTATGAAGGGAGTAAATTGAAATGGAATATAGAACACAAATGGAGGCCGCAAGAAAGGGCATATTAACCGAGCAGATTAGAAAAGTAGCTGAAAAAGAGGGCATGGACCCTAATAGATTGATAGGGCTTGTTGCAGAGGGAAGGATAGCTATTCCTGCAAATAAGAATCATACAGGCCTTGAACCTGAAGGCGTTGGAGAAGGATTAAGAACCAAAATCAATGTAAATCTCGGAATATCAAGAGACTGCAGAGACTTTGAACCCGAGATTGAAAAGGCAAGAAAGGCTATAGATATGGGAGCTGAAGCTATAATGGATTTGAGCTCTTATGGGAAGACAAGGGATTTCAGACGTAAGCTTGTTGGAATGTCAAAAGCAATGATAGGTACTGTTCCAATGTATGATGTCATAGGGCATCTTGATAAGGATTTGGGAGAGATTTCGGTAAAAGAGCTTTTGGATGTAGTAAAGGTCCATGCTGAGGATGGAGTGGACTTTATGACTATCCATGCAGGCATAAACAGAAAAACTGCCCAGAGGCTCAAAACAAATGGCAGGCTTACTAACATTGTTTCGAGGGGCGGCTCTTTGATATATGCATGGATGGAGCTTACAGGAAACGAAAATCCCTTCTATGAATATTTTGATGATCTTTTAGAGGTGTGCAGGGAATATGATGTTACAATTAGCCTTGGTGATGCCTGCAGACCGGGAAGCATACATGATGCAACAGATGCATGTCAGGTAGAGGAGCTTATCACTTTGGGAGAATTGACAAAGAGGGCTTGGGCCAAGGATGTGCAGGTTATGATTGAAGGACCGGGGCATATGGCTATAAACGAAATCCAGGCTAACATGGTACTTCAGAAGAGGCTCTGCCACAATGCTCCATTCTATGTGCTAGGGCCACTGGTAACCGATATTGCACCCGGCTATGACCACATAACAAGTGCAATCGGCGGAGCAATAGCTGCTGCCAGCGGTGCAGATTTCCTTTGCTATGTGACTCCTGCAGAGCATCTTCGTTTGCCTGACCTGGATGATATGAAGGAAGGAATTATTGCTGCAAAAATTGCTGCTCATGCCGCTGATATAGCCAAAGGCGTAAAGGGTGCAAGGGAGCATGATTATAAGATGAGTGTTGCTAGAAAGAACCTGGATTGGGAAGGAATGTTCAAGCTGGCTATTGACGAAGAAAAGCCAAGGAAATATAGAGAGTCATCGGTCCCGGAAATCGAAGACTCCTGCACAATGTGCGGTAAAATGTGTGCTGTGAGGACTATGAACAAGATTATGTGCGGTGAAAGACCGACTTTCGAATAAAGGAGGATTTTCATGTACACTGTTACAGTAAACGGTAAAAAGATAGAGTTGGAAAAGTCGCTTTCCATAAAGGATTATCTGGAATCGGCAGGGGTTGATCCTAAAATAGTTGTAGTAGAGTACAATTTTGAAATCCCGGATAAGGGAAAGTGGACTGAGATTACCTTAAAGGATGGAGACAACCTGGAAATTGTAAAATTTATCGGGGGCGGCTGATGTATCATGGATAAATCTAATACAAACAGTACAACTGAAAATTATAAGGCCCTCAGGTATTCACGGCAGCTTATACTGGATGGTTTCGGATTAGAGGGACAGGAGAAGCTTAAAAGGGCTAAAATACTTGTTGCGGGGAGCGGAGGTCTGGGCTCTCCGGTTCTCCTGTATCTTGCAGCGGCAGGTGTTGGAAATATCGGAATTGTGGATTTTGACACTGTTACAATTTCCAATCTTAACAGACAGGTATTGCACTTTACGGAGGATATAGGAAAAAGAAAGACGGACAGCAGTGAGGAAAAGATAACTAAGCTTAACCCGGAGATAAAGATTGTAAAGCATAATACCCGAATTGATATTGATAATGTACAGGATATTATTTCTGGATATGATGTTGTAATTGATGCCACAGACAACTTTACAGCCAGGTATCTTATAAGCGACTGCTGTTATTTCTTGAAAAAGCCCCTTATAGAGGGTGCTGCCGTTGCCCTTGACGGTATTCTCATGACTATAATCCCTGGAAAGACTCCGTGCTATAGATGCCTTTACCCTTATCCCCCTGAGGATGGAGTGCTGCCAACCTGCAGCGATATGGGAATATTGGGTGCCGTAACGGGTGTGATCGGCTCAATGCAGGCTTTAGAGGCTATTAAGCTGGTTGTGGGAATAGGTGAGAATGTAACAGGAAGGATTCTTACTTTTGATGCACTTGCCAGTAGCTTCAGAGAGGTAAATTGGGCCAGAAGAGAGTCTTGTCCATTGTGTGGTAAAGAGCCAAGAATAACGGAACTGGTTCAGTATGAGGTAAAGTGCAAGCTAA
Source organism: Pseudobacteroides sp. (assembly GCF_036567765.1). Lineage (NCBI taxonomy): Bacteria > Bacillati > Bacillota > Clostridia > Eubacteriales > Oscillospiraceae > Pseudobacteroides > Pseudobacteroides sp. The sequence continues at coordinate 9,034 of NZ_DATCTU010000121.1, read as the reverse complement.
AGGGCATGGATTGATAAAAGCAGTAAAACAGCTCCACCACCGTGATTGCGGATTATGGAGCTGTTTTTTATTTATTGGAGTATTCCTTAACGATATTAATAATATTAATTTTGCCGGTATTACATCTTTTTACTTTATCAATTGTCCTTGTTATATAATTATGGAGCTTTTCACGGAAAATATCCTCGGTAGTTTCATTGTTTTCCAGCATTACAAGACCTTTTTCCCAGCTTGCGGTAAGGGAGGGATTTAACAGCTCTTTTGCAGTCAGGCGTACCAGCTCTACTATTGCTTCACCCTTTAGTGTAGGCGTTACAACCTGAGTCTTCGGGTGAATATTTATATATTTGATATCCTTTAGCTTCTTTATAATACCCGATCTTGTAGCAGATGTACCTATGCCGCAGGTTTTTATCTGCTCCCTCAGTTCTTCGTTTTCAATGAATTTACCAGCCTTTTCCATGGTTATAATAAGTGACCCGTCTGTGTACCTTGGAGGCGGCTTGGTTTCCTTTTCTTCCAGATCAAACCCGTTTACGCTGCAAGGCTCTTTTTTTACCAGCTTGTGTATTGGTGAACTGCTGGTATCTTCTTCGTCCTTTGATGTTGAAACCTCATATACCTCTTTCCATCCAGGCTCTTTTAATGTTTTGGCAGTGGTTGTAAAAATTTCTCCTGCTATCTCAGTCTCAACTTTTACAGTATTAAACTCCGCTGGAGGATAAAATATAGCAAGGAACCTCTTTACGATGAGGTTGTATACGTTTTTTGTATCGCTATCAAGCCTTGATAACTCAGTAGTGACATATGTGGGAATTATGGCATAGTGATCTGTAACTTTGCTGTCATCTACAAACCGTTTTGAGGATTTATTTACTTTAAGCTCACCAAAATCCTTTATTCTCTTTACAATGTCCTTGTATGAGGAATTTGCAAAAAGGCCGTTCAGTATTTTTGGCAGCTCTGTCAGTACATCTGTTGAAATAACCCTGCTGTCTGTCCTAGGGTAGGAAATCATTTTTTTCTCATAAAGGCTTTGTGCTATTTCAAGGGTTCTGTCAACAGGAAGCTTAAACTTTTTGTTTGCTTCTGATTGCAGCTCTGCAAGGTTAAAAAGAAGTGGAGGCTGCTCATTTTTAACCTTTATGTCAACTTTTTTTACTGCTGCTTCATGATCCTTGAGCTTTTCAATAAGCTCTTCAGCCTCTTCCTTGGTGATGTACTTTTCTTCCTCCTGAGTATCCTTATCCTCCTTCTTTTTGGAAGGTTTTTTAGGCTGCCACTTGCCTTTGTACTCAATATTGCTGGTCTTGGATGTAAAGTTTGCAACAACCCCATAATGTATCTTGGGTACGAAATTTCGTATCTCAAGTTCTCTGTCAACAACCAGCCCAAGGACACAGGTCATGACCCTTCCTATGGCTATTACTGAGGACTTACCCTCTTTCAGGAGGTTTGACAGCATACGTCCATACTGGCATGTGTAAATTCTGCTGAAGTTCATTCCGAAAAGCCAGTCCTCTATAGCCCTGTTGTAGGCAGAAATGCCAAGAGAATCATATGCAGAAAGGTCTTTGGCCTCATCAATCCCTTTTTTAATAGAATCATCGGTATGTGATGAAATCCATACCCTTTTAGAGGGCTTGCTGCATCCGCTCTGAGCTGCTACCAATCTGTAGATGTATTCACCCTCACGACCGCTGTCGGTGCAAGAGTAAATATAATCCACGTCTTCCCGTAACATAAGGCTTTTGATTGTTTCAAACTGTTTTTTAACGCCGCTGTCATCAATAACTATATATTTGTATTCTTCAGGTATAATGGGCAGGTGCTCTACTTTCCATTCCTTGTATTTTGTATCATAAGCATCTGGAAAAGCCATTGTGATAAGGTGACCAAAACACCATGAAATAATAGCATTAGCGGACTCGGCATAACCCCGTGCCCTATCGCTTTTTGATACGGTTACTCCGAGAACATCCGCAAAGCTGGCTGCTACAGAAGGTTTTTCGGTTATATATAGATTTTTGCCCAATTGTTATCTCCCTCATAAAATCAGATTTATTGCATTCAACATTATAACACAATTATCAATTATAAATAATGTGAGTATGAAACAATTATGTTAATTTTTTTATAAAAGAGCCCGATAAAAATCTTATAACATTGCAATACTTAAGGGGTTTCTATGATTGAGTACTTATGCGTTAAGATTGTAGATTTTTTAAAGGGAAGTATGGATGGAATTGATAGCGATAAGGAAGAAACTCTTAAATACGGGCTGGATATTCTTATTTATAATGCTCTGTTATTGGCTTTTTTCTTTATGCTGGCTGCTTTGTTGGGAGTTATTAAACCTGTTGTGGTTTCTCTCTCTGTATACGGATCTCTGAGAATTGCTGCAGGTGGGGCACATGCAAAAACAAGAACCAGTTGCTTTGTAATATCCAATTTAACTTTTTTCGGGGCGGTATTTATGGCAAAATACCTTGTTATTACTTCTTTCATTCCTGCCATTATCATTTTCTTTATAAATATTTTAGCAATGGTCGCTTATGCACCAGGTGATACCTTTGAAAAGCCTATCATTAGCAAAAGAATAAAATATTGCAGAAAGTTGGCTTCTGGGGCTGTTGCTGTGGCTGTTCTGGCCATATCTTTTAAAGTATACGATTTGGATATGGTTTTGTACAGTGTCATATTGTTTTCAAATATTCCATTTATATTGTTATTAACACCCTTAGGGTACAAGCTTCTTGGTTGCTTGCATAGTAACGGAGAAATTGAAGAGTGTTGAGCTCTATAGACATATTGATTTTCAATGTGGAGGGAGGTGATTAAATTATGAAGAAAAGGCTGATGTTTATTGTCTGTGTAATAATTGGAGTTATGGCCACATTTGTGGCATCAATCTCATGCTATGCAAGTATCCCGTTTTTGTCATATCAGCCAAAAGCCCCAAAATCCTTAATTAAGGAATGATTAAAAAGAAATCAGTTCAAAGGAGTTTAGGGCCCGAAACTCCTTTGGATTTAAAAAATTGCAATCTTCTGAATAAATAAGCTGCCGGAAATACTTGTAGTTAGCTTTGCATTGCTGCTGTTTTGGTTTATAATTCTATTTAGCTCCCATAATCCGAAACCTTTGTGCTCTCCTTTAGTAGTAAAGCCTTTATCAAAGATTTTTTCTATATCGGGACTCCCTGAAAATGAATTGATGATCTCGATAATCATGGAGCCGGAATGATTATCTTCCTTTACTAAAAGCTCCACATACTTCTTGTCTGAATCGGCTGCCGCCTCTAAAGCATTGTCAAGCAGTATCCCTAACAGCTTGCAAAAATCCAGAAGCTTTACATTGCGGGGATCCATTTTTGAAAAAACACGTACATTAAAGTTAATATTTCTTACCTGGGCATAGGATACCTTTGAAAGTAAAAGCCCGTAAATTGCAGGATTATTCTTAACATATGAATTTAGGGGCTCCATATTGTTGATTACCCTTGCTTCGTTCTGTATCTGGGATAAATATGTCTTAAGTCCATTCACATCATCTACATAAAGGTAACCTTGAATACAGGATAAAACGTTATTGAACTCGTGCTTAAATCCCCTAAGGTTATCTGTCAAGTCATCGAGGGTTTTGTTGTAGAGCCTTTGGAATTCCAGTTCCTTTTTCGCTGTTTCCAGTTCCCCGAATTTGATGGAACTATAGGTGCCGAGAATAAGAAGAATAAAGACGGAGACAGCGTTAAACACTATCAATTCTCCGGGAATCTTATCTAGTGTTGTTTCAAAAAACAGAATATCAGGTATTATTATGATTGCGATAATAAAAGTGTTTAGTATTATTGCAATTTTTCTTTTCTTGTAGATATCTTGAGGTATTTGAATTTTTATTTTTAAGTAGTATATTATAAGCACTGCCAATAAATCCAATAAAGTTCCCAAAAGCCTTATGATAAATGAATTTAGTGGAGAGGAGGCTGCCCAGGCGAATAAATCAAAACCTTGGAGAGAGAAGTTTAATATCGCCATAACAATATATTGTACAATAGCTGAAAGCAGGAACACCACAACTGTTCCTAATATTGCATATAAGAGTCTCAAACCTAAAACAAATTTAAGCAGTAATATCATGGACGCAAAATATATGGCTATAAAAATCGTTTCGGAATATGATGTTCTTGGCAGCAGGAGTATAGGCAGTATGTTTGCTATAGTATTGATAAAAGAAAACGTCAAAAGCCTGTTCCGCAATACCTTTTTGTTGAATAAAAACAGAACAAAAGTACCTAGCACCATACATTGTATAAATAATGCGGAAAAATTCAAAAGCAATGGATAAATAGTTTCCATAATAACCCCCAATAATTAAAAATAATATACCTCACTTGAAAATATATAAAATGTAATACTAATAAAACTTTTTATGTATCAAGAGATTTGATGTTGATTACAAAAATGGGAGGTACTGGCCCAAAAAGCTTTAAATAAGCAAGTTCCCTGTATGTAAGAATAGCAGAATTAGGAGCAGAACTCAACACCAAGAAAAGGTTCCAGAAATAACATATTGACTATATTTATGTTATATAATCTTTAATATAATTATGATACCTTATATTTCTGGAAATTTTACGCTATAATAATGGAAAAGACAAAAGAGGGGTACCCATTTGATGTAGTGTGCTTCAAGCATGGAAAGGACAGTTGGTTTAATGAATATTTTGGTTGATGCGGATGCATGCCCGGTTAAAAGTATAATCATAAAAATAGCCAGAGAAAAAAACATAAAAGTGTTCATGTTTATTGATACAAGTCATATAATTGACGATGGATATTCTACTACAGTTACAGTGGACCAAGGCAGGGATTCGGTTGATATAGCCCTTATAAACAAGGTTTCCAAGGGAGATGTTGTTGTGACGCAGGACTTTGGTGTAGCGGCCATGGCCTTAGCCAAGGGTGCAAGCGCATTAAACCAAAATGGACTTATATATTCCAATGACAATATTGATAGGCTTTTATTTGAAAGGCATATCTCTCAGAAAGTCAGGCGGTCAAAGGGCAGGGTATCAGGCCCGAGAAAAAGGACCAAAGAGGATGATGAAAGATTTGAAGATGCTTTGAGGCGATTGATTATAATTTAGTATTTTTCTGGTGAAGTCATAGTACGGGAGGGATTTAATAGTGTTTGAGATACTTTCTTCTTTGCTGAAATATATATTTGTTACTGTTATATATCTATTTATTTATGGTGTGATACGCCTGATTTATCTGGATATTAAATCAGCCAGTAGTCAGAACTTCCAGATTAAGAAAAATACCCCATATCTTAAGCTCATAAACATAAGAGAGCATTTTGATTTTAAGGTGGAAGAAATCTATATGCTAGGCAAAGATGTCGATATAGGAAGATCATCTAAAAACAAAATAGCTGTTAAGGATCCATATATGTCTACCAGGCATGCCAGGTTTTCAATAAAGGACGGTAAGTACTTTATTGAGGATCTCGGTAGCACAAACGGTACCTTTGTCAACGGAAAAGATTTAAAGAACATTAGGCAACCCTTAAAAGATGGTGATAAAATCCGTATTGGGCAGGTGGACTTTCTATTTGTAAGCGGTGAATAAAGGAGGCGTATGATGCTAAAGTTTCTAAGCTTGAAACGTCCTGTAAATATGCTGGTATTAGCCAATATTGTGGCATTCGGACTTCTGTATTATTATAAAAAGCCCTATGACAAGATGGTATTGATCGAAGGACTTGTTGTTACTGGACTTATATGCCTGTCCTATTTCTTTATTGCTAAAAAAAATATGGGTGATGAGTATCTATTTTTAGTGGTATCAATGCTTGCGAGCCTTGGTGTTTTAATGATTTACCGCTTGGATCAGGAATTGGGGCTTAAGCAGATTTTGTGGCTTGTAGTGGGAATAGCTCTGTTTTTTGTAAGCTACTATATATATGGAAAGATAAAGACCCGGGATAAGTTGATGTTTTACTATTATAGTGCTTCCATGCTGTTATTTGTAATAACCCTGCTTATCGGAAGCAGCATCAATGGATCTAGAAACTGGATATATATCGGAGGATACAGCTTTCAGCCCTCAGAAATTATAAAGATACTGTTTATCCTGACCATTGCCTGCTATTTCAAAAGCTCTGAGCAGTTGGTTGTAAGTTTTAGAGATATAAACATAAAATACAAAATCGATAAAGGCAAGCTCCTAAGCAAGATAGCGTTTTTTATAATGGTTTACTCGTTTATAGGCTTTCTGGTGCTGCAAAAGGAATGGGGAACGGCACTTTTGCTGTTTTTGATCTATTTCATGATATTATACACCTTTGATGATGACATAAAGCTGCTTTTATTAAATGGTGGTGCTGCAGCTGTCGGTGCAGCCGGGGGATATTTTTTTGTACATCATATAAAAATCAGGGTGGATATGTGGCTCAATCCATGGGTTGATGCCGCAGGAAAGGGATACCAGATAACCCAGTCCATGTTTGCCATAGGGGCAGGCGGATTTTTTGGAAGGGGGATAGGATTGGGCAACCCTCACCTGATACCTGAAGTAAAAACAGATTTTATTTTTTCAGCTATTTGCGAGGAAATGGGCATATTTGGGGGAATTGCCGTTATTCTTCTGTATTTTTTGCTTGTGTATAGAGGCTTTAAAATAGCCCTATACATTAAGGATTTGTTTAAAAAGCTTGTTGCAATGGGTATTACACTTATGTTTGGCTTTCAGACATTCATAATAATAGGAGGGGTAATAAAGTTTATACCACTGACAGGGATTACCCTCCCGTTCATAAGCTACGGAGGAAGTTCCCTGACATCTGGATTTATTGCTTTAGGGATATTACAGGCACTATCTAAAGAGTCTTACTCCGGAGAGGAGGACATAGAGAATGAATAGGAATAATAAGATAATTCATATTCTGGTATTTATATGCACAATTTTCTTTAGCCTTATGGTTTACCTCACTTATTTTCAGCTTTTTACGGGGAAAAAGATAGAGTCCAGCCCTTATAACAGGAGGCTGCAGCTTAAAGAAGACAATACCAAAAGGGGAAACATATATGATGCAAATGGCAGGATATTAGCGGAAAGTACTGATGTAAAGGGCAAGTGGCAAAGAAAGTATCCATATGGCAGTCTATACAGCCATGTCATAGGCTATAATTCGGAGGTTTACGGGAGGGCACTTATTGAAGAAAAGTATAACAACTATTTATTGGATATAAGTGAATTAAGGTCTGTTATGGGTATCAACAGCAGCCTGCTGCAGGGTAAAAAGGTGGGCAACAACATGTGCCTTACCATTGACCATAACCTCCAAAAGCTTGCAAATGACCTGATGGGAGCAAAAAATGGAGCTGTTGTGGCCATGAACCCCAGAACAGGAGGTGTTTTAGCCATGGTGAGTAAGCCAGGCTTCGACCCGAATAACCGTGCCCTTACAGAAAAGTGGAAAGAGCTTGTTGATTCCGAAGACAGTCCTTTTCTTCCAAGGGCTACCCAAGGCCTCTATGCACCTGGCTCAACCTTTAAGGTTGCTATAGCCGCTTCAGCACTGGAGAACGGTTTGGAAGGCCTGACCTTTGATGACAGGGGAACTGTAAGGATTGACGGCAAGAACTTTGATAATAGCAATAAGAAGGCTTATGGTAAAATTGACCTGGAAAAGGCACTTGTTGTTTCAAGTAATGTGGCGTTTTCTCAGATTGGTGTGAAGCTTGGGGAAAAAAATATAAGGGATATGGCACAAAAAATCGGAATAGGAAAAAGCATATCCTTTGATATTCCTTTTAAAAAGAGTGTTTTTCCTTATGACAACATGGGAAAGACAGATATGGCAGCAGTAGCCATAGGACAGGGCAAAATGCTGGTGACACCGCTTCATATGGCGATGTTGGCCTCTAGTGTTGCAAATAATGGTGTAATGATGAAGCCTTTATTGGTTAACCGGGTTGTAGACCCGGAAGGAAAGGAAATAAAAAAGTGGGAACCGGTAAAGCTGGGGAATACCTTTTCATATGATACCGCAAAAAAGGTAAAGGACATGATGGTACGGGTTGTAAAGGAGGGTACAGGTAAAAGTGCAGCCATAAAAGGGGTTACTGTAGCAGGGAAAACCGGAACTGCGGAAAACGAGCTTACAGGAAGCGGAGCCAACAAAGAACATGCATGGTTTATAGGGTTTGCTCCTGCAGAGAATCCCAGGATTGCTGTAGCCGTAATCGTAGAGTATAGCGGAGGATCGGGAGGAACTGTTTCTGCACCGATAGCAGGCAAACTTATGAATGCTTACTTAAGGTATGATTAGTCCAATGGTGTGTATTGCACAGTATTTTGAGGATATTTCTTTCGGGCAGGTACTGGAATAATTTCTCTTCCAATTCCTTAACACGTTTAGATTCTTTTTTGGTGAATATTTTTTTAGAGAAAGGTTACCATTTGCCTCTATAACAAGACTCTTATTATCCTAAGGCGTTAATTGATCCCTGTAATCTGAATATGTCTCTGATACCTTGTTCCCATTGATTATAAATAGCTTAAAAGTAATGAGAAATTTTAACTCTAGGTTGCCCAATTGGAGTTCCTTTTTCTTTTGCTATTGCAATTCCTTCAGAACCGAGTGCAAATGTCAGGTATTTGCACTTCTGGGTATCTTCACAAATTTCCAAAGTCTCTTTCAATACTTGTGACATTTAAATATTTCTTTCATTATAATGGTAGTTAACCTTCGGATTGCCGAAATAAGTATACAATAGTTTATTGTATATAATGTCATTACTTTTAATACTTATTTTAAATGACAGGGCTTGTACTAAGTACTACTTAATCCAGCACCTAAATTCTGATGAAAGTTATGAATTATCTATCGTCAGTTTTTATAAAAATTGTAAGTTTACTTCCCAAACAGTAAAATTTTTTAAAATATTTAGTTGATTGTGATTGAATGATAATTGCAAAACTTGAGAATGTTTGTTATAGATATCATGTAATTTCGAAACAAGCGA